>JALNXB010000050.1 GCA_023230585.1 bacterium | reverse complement strand
TTACAACGAGTGTGTGGTATAAGATACCAATTTGTAAATTCTACACCAAAAGTATTTATCAAACATAATATGTAAAAAATTAAATTCTTTTTACAATGGGAATGTTGTAGCCTACAGGCTTGGCTCCAAGTTCAAATTTAAATTGTTCTACTATACGCAAATGAACTTGTTTTTGTAAATATATAATAGTTTCTTCTTTGGATTTATTTTGACCGTTTTTACTGCCTATAAGAAAATCAGGATTTTTTTTGATATATTCCCGAGCATCATTCTCATCAAATGTTTTTAGGTAAAAACTAAAATGTTCTAAAGGTTTTTCTTCAGTAAAAACTTCTTTAGGAGGCACATACTGGATTAATTCACCGCTCTTTTTTAAATCAACTATCAGCAACATATCATCATTACCATATTCATCATAGGAAAATTTAAAAACAGGGATATCTTTATATTTACCTAATAAATTTATTTCTTCTCCATCTTCAAGGCTTGATAGAATAAAATTTTTAGCGTCTGTAAGAGTATATTCTGCTTCCCACGAATTGATAATAAATATAACAGCAGAAGAAAGCATTGTTATCCTTTTATCAACGATAGACAAAAACTCATTAGTTGATTTTATTACAACAGGTCTTTCCTGTTCTAACCCTCGCATAATTGTTGAAAGGATATGGTCATTTGCTTTATTTGCTAAATCTCTACCCAACTGTTTTGCTATATAAGTTGCGTCAACATCAAGTTTTTCAGTGAAAAAGTTTTTAGGAAACCATGAATTTATACCCCAATAAGTGGATGGTTTTTTATCATCTTCTACAGTTCTAAAAAAACCAAATTTTTTCATTATACGCTTCATCTGTATACTTGTTTTATATGCTGACAAAAAATTATTTTGAAAGGATTCTATTTTACTCGTTGAAATCTTGGCATTAATAATTTGTTTTTCTTCCTTCTCTCTATAAGAAGTTACTATACCATCTAAAATTTTACGAAAAGAAGGAATTACATTGGATAATTCTTTATCATTTAATATTGTTAAATAGAATTCTTTTTTTTCCTCTATATCTTTTAAGCATTTATGAACTTTACCCTCTGCCGCAATCAAATATATTTTGTCATCAGGCCATTTTATTTTTAATCCCTCTTTTTTAGATTCAGACATTTCTTTTAAGACTTTAAGTGCTTGTATACAATAGAACAACGTTAGGTAAACATGCAAATCCATATACATCATTGTATCTTCTTCATTCGTAAAGGATATCCACCATGCCCAACCAAAGGTATCTCGCTCATCTTCTTCAATCGTTTTTATATATAAATCAGAAAGATATTGCAAGTCATTTACTGTTATGTGGCAATTAGAGAACCACTGATTAAACACCTCAATAGATATTTTATTATTTGTGTATTCTCTAAGAAACCATGCACCAAACCCCCATATAACGCTTTCTTTATAATGCTTTATTTCTTTTAATGTTTCAGCAACTGTTATTGCATATTTAATTTTTAGTTTTTCTTTATCATTCAATTGTGAGCTTGAAAGTCGCCACTTAGAATCTTTAAGCATAGTAAGTGCATAAAGATTCCCTGTTTTTGTTAAAAGATTTGTTAGTATCTTTTGAAATTTTTTAAAATCATCTAATCTTCGTTTATCATAAGCAATCTTCATAATAGTATTAAACATACCTATGAGCCCCAAAGAAAAATCTTTTAAACTTCTTAATTCATTTTCATCAAAAGGGCTTTTTTGTGATATGTTTCTTAATTTAGGTTCAATAAACCATGTAGCATATTCTTCCCAATATTTGCAAAGCACATAAACAAGGGTCTTTTGTTCCAAATCATCTCGGGTAGAGTGAACACCTTTCTTATAAATGTAAGGAATGAGGTTTATAAAAATATTGTATACATAATAATTTTTGAAAGACAAACAATCTCTTGCAACAAGTCGCAAGTGACGTATATGTGCTTCTAAAATTCGCTGGCTTGACACCTCAAGAACCTCTTCAATACTTTCTTTAAAAATTTCTTTTATTTCCTCAATTACTTGCCATCTACCTTCGGACATAAAAAAACTATTCTCTTTGATAGTAGATTCTCTACTATAAGATATCTTATATAAACCAAGAGTTTCCATAAATTTATTGACCAATGCATTTAATAATTTCAAATTTTCTACACAGATATCAAAATTTTTTTCTTTTATACTTTGCTTTAAATCTTTTTTTAAAAGAGTTATATTATTGATAAGTTCATTAAAGACATCTTCTTCAGGATTGCTTTTTTCTATAAGCACAAACTTATCCATTTTATATAATTGGTTTTTAATAGTGTTATTATCAAAGAAATCCTTTGCATAAACAAATAATATTTCTCCTTTTTCAATTGATTGCCTATAAAGTTTTTTAAATAAAAAAACTTTTTTTATATATTCTTCAGAATAACTATCTTCTAGCTCTTTACCCTTTTTTTCGCCTGCCAATATTTGTTGTTTATGAATAAAGTTTTTTAATTCATTTAAATTATAATCTGTAATATATCCTCTTTTATCTGCATAAATCTGTATATATTCTTTTTCATCATAAGTAGAAAAAGGAGCATATTGAACTCCTTTTTTTATCATACTGTTAATAAAATTAATTAATATATTTTGCCCAATACGAGTTTCAACTACGCTATCCACTCTTTTTTTAATTAAGTTATGCAATTTGTTTTGCCACATAGTAACACTTCTCTTTTCTAATAGAAAAGGGTTCAAGGTTAAATGTATAAGTTTAATATAAGGATACACTGCAGCAATAATAACGAATAAGAAATTCCAGAATTGACCTGCGTGTTTATGAAAGAAAGGCAAAAAAGAAATAGTTGTTATATAAAAAAATAAAATAGGTAAAATTTTTGTTTCATTGATGAGAACTTCTTTTTCAGTTATTATAAATCTTTCTATCTTTACTGAAAATCTTATTATGAAAGAAAAAACAGAAATTAGTAATGCTCCAAAAGTAACTGCTGCTGAAAAAAAAGCTGTTGGTTGTAAAATAAACGTTATAGGGTACTCGTTGGTAATTTTATAAATTATTAAAACAAGTACAGCGTTTATCAGTATAGATAAACCCACTCCTAACAAAAAAGCATCAAAGTTAGAATTGTAGGCGGCTTGTAGAAAATGCTTGAAAGATGTTTTTTCTGGCAAAGGTCTAATCTCTTCCATTCTAGTATCAATATGCTTAGAAAGCCAACGTAATTTATTGTCACTTTTTGTTTTAATTTTCATATACTCCGCACACCAATATCTTTATTATTTTTTTAAGGTGTTCTAAATATCTTTGAACTCTACTTCTTGCTGTATTTTTAACGCTTCTTCCTGCTGTAAAGTATTCAGATACCGCATAGTCATCACTGGGCTGGAATGCCCAAGATGATACTGCAAAGATTTTGGATTACCCGTTCTTTTTAGTCTTTCAACTGCTGCCGTATGTCTTAAAAGATGAGGATACACTTTTTTATTGATACCTGCTTGTTCTCCTGCTTTCTGAACTATCCTGAATGCTTGACTTCTGGTTACAGGGAAAAACTTATCTTCCAGTTTCAACTGTTTTTCATATGCATAAGCTCGCAACTCATTCACCAGATGTTCAGGTATCGCTACCAACCTTCTTTTCTTCCTTTTACCTATAATATCTACTGCCCATCCACCATTTATCGCAACAAGCTTACTGGGAGTGACAGAGATAGCTTCTGATACTCGTAAGCCCGTCATATATAGAAGTTTGATAAAGATAATATCCTCTTCTGATGTCTTTTCTTTAAAGCGACTGCTTGTATCATCGCTTTCACCTCTTCCACCGTAATATAAGATACCGTTCCTGAAACTGCCTTCGCAGAGCTGTTTTACCAAGTTTTGCTAACGTATTCATAGTATAACCTACCTCCTTTCTATATACAACACTTCTCAATTTTGTTGCACATAGGATAATAAAAATAGTATTTAATAAGGCCGATCATACCTAAATAAGTGGAAAGATTCAACATTATAATTAATTATGTTGCGTTATTTATAATATACAAAGCAGAGATGTATGATGAGACAGGGAAAGTTGTTGTTTTAAATAACTTATTCGTCTTTATGTTCTCCATATTTTTCTATTATACTCTTGAGCGTTGCCTGCATATAAGGTCCTATCTCATTATCATCACAGTGGCGTTCGAGAAGCTTGTTATTAGTGAAATATCTGCGTGCCTCTTCATAAAAAGGTGTTTGTACTCGACGCATAAAATCCACAAAGCCATCAAAATCATTTATAGTGCAACGTGATTTCTCCCTAAGATGTATTTTTATCGGACCATAAGTCAAAAAAGAAAGAAGATGTGTTAAGCCATCATATCCAAGAAAATCTGTTAAAGATGAAGAGCAAAAAGGCACTTTTTTCCTACATTTACCAGCATGGATAATTTGGAAATTATACTCTTTACCATCTTCCGTTACTTCCCAAATTACATAACCTTCTTTAGCATCTTCTATTACCTTCCCACAAACATCGCAATACCATCTTGTAAAAGGCTTATCCATTTTAAAACCCTCCTTATGTTATATAATTGCTCCCATATGGCATAAAATTTATCAGATAATATAACGCATTTTTTAATGAACAGTTTTTTTCAATAATTCCAATACTCGTGGTTCAGAGCAAAGCCATTCAATTCTTCCTTAATCTGTCTCCAACGGGGGAGAAATTTATCCATATATGCCCTAAAGCGGTCATTATGCTTACGTTCCAGTATATGGGTTAGCTCATGTACGATAATAAAATGTAAGCAATGCTCTGGTTTTTTAACTAATTCAAGATTAAGCCATATACGTTTAGAATCCTGATTACAGGAACCCCACCGTGTCTTCATTCTCCTGATACCCCAATCATTTAAAGAAACATCCATCTTATTTTGCCAGTATTCTACTACTTCATCTGCCACCTTGCGAAGTTCTTTCCTATACCAGTCCATCATTACCTGTTCTCGTTTATTTTTAGTGCTCCCAGGTCTAACACACAGTATTATCTTATTTTTCCCTTTAAGTTGTACATAAGGCGGTTTATCTTGATACACAACTTCTAAACGGTACTTCTTTCCCCAGTAGTAATGGGTTTCTCCTGAGACATATTCTCTTGGAGTTTGTCTTTCCTGCGCTCTAAACTTTGCTTGCTGTTTCTTTATCCAACTCAGACGTGTAGCCAACAACATTCGTATAGCGTCAGCTTTCATAAAAATAGGTGCAGTAACCCTTACCTTTCCCATTGGAGGTAAGACCGATAGATGCAAGTTTTTTACATTCTTTCGTATAACTATCGCTTCAATACTTCCCACATTTAATATATAAACGTTAGTATTCATCTTGGCTCTGATTCCTAATTATTTCAAACAAATCATCTACCTCTTCATTAGGCACTATATCCTTTAAAGCGTTTTTAATTTTTCGTTCTTTAAGCTTATTGCCTCGCCAGTATGCCTCTCTTGATTCCAGAATAGCAGTATGTACTTTAAGCGCTTTGGCTTTATCTTTACCCAGGTTGTCATAAAGAGCTCGTTTACCGTTTGTATCTATAGAGCTTGGGTAATCAGTCGACTGCTCAGGATATCTAACCTTTTTTGCTAACTCTATTAACTCTTTTAAATATTTCTCATATTCTATATCTTCCTGTTTCCGCCTTTTAACAAGATCAACAAGAATCTCCGACATATTCTGATAGTATCTCGGGTTTGTGGGCATCTCATCAATTATTAAACGTCTGATATTATTTTTAATCGTCTCTGCTGTCGCTTCTCTGCTTTGTTTTATTGTTTCTGGCAGTTTATCAATACCCTCTTTCCCTTTAGATATAATCAAGTCAACTAAAGTCATATCATCGAAGGTACTAATCTGCTCACTTTCTTCAGCTACTATGTATCTGTTAAAAAGCATACGCATAGCTGGCTCATATTTTTTCAAATCTATGTAATCACCGCTTGCAAGCATTATCTCAGTTTTCACATTAACATAATGTTTCACATCTTTCTCAATTTTTTTTGCATGCTCCTGCCTAAACCCTGCTTCTTGCATATCACTGGCTATATCAACATAAGCCCGCAAAAGACGACTTACAGCTTTGTATAGCTCCACTCGTTTAAGTTCGTTATTTTTTAGTGCTTCTTTATCCTCTACATCACCACAAAAATAATATATATACTCCTCTAACCTTTTCGGGTAAGATACAGGTTCACAGATAGCATGTACAACTTCAAGAGCTTTCTCTAAACCCTCTTTTCCTTTCTCATATTTGTCTTTAAGCAAATTCAGCACATCTTCTCTATCAAACCCTTCAAACGCGCCAGAAGTGTAGTTAACAACAGCTAACTCCAACTTCTTAAACAGATCTCTATAATCGATTATATAACCATACTCCTTATCTTCTCCGTCAAGTCGGTTTACTCTACATATCGCTTGAAAAAGCCCGTGATCTTGCATGTTTTTATCAATATAAAGGTATGTAGCAGGGGGAGCGTCAAACCCTGTTAAAAGCTTATCCACAACTATAAGAAGTTGCATTTGCCCAGGCTTCTCAATAAACTGCTTTTTTACATCTCGCTCAAAATCCTCCTTAGTTCTACCAGCAAGCATATTTTGATAAATAACATATTCTCTATCTGTGGTATTGGTAGCATCTAATCCATACGAAGTTATAACAGCACACTTATTAAACCCTTGATCCTGAAAAATTTTATAATATTGGCAAGCTTCATAGATACTGCTGGCTACAAGCATTGCATTACCTCGCCCGCTGGCAAGACGTGGCTTCCTGAAAAAATCATCAAGAATATCAAAGACAATTTTCTCAAGCCTCGACTCAGAACTAAGCAGACGTTGCATTGTCCCCCATAGTTCTTTTAGTTTATTTTTAGCAACCTCTGTCAAGCCCTTTGTTCTCTCCTCAAACCACTCATCAATCTTATCTTGCGAAACAATATTTTGTTCTACCCGTCTTGCTTCATAACGCAGATCCAAAACCATATTATCCGCAACAGCTTCATCATATTTATAAGTATGAATATAATCTCCAAACAGCAAACGACTATTTCTTTTATCATCCTTAAGTAGCGGTGTTCCAGTAAATCCAATAATCGTCGACTGAGGCAGAATATTTTTCATTGCCTTATGAAGCTTCCCCCCATGCGAACGATGACACTCATCTACAAATACAAATATATCCCCTTTAGCTTCAAAATTTTTAGGAAGGGCTGCCTTAATTTCAGAAAGATATTCATCAATATGAGTTTCGTCCCGAACTTCTCTATATCTGAACTTGTGTATAAGAGAGCAGAGGAGCCGTTTATTACCTGTGTTAAGTTGCTCTATCAGATCACGACAGTTTTTAGTTCTATAAATATCTTCATCAACACCGAAAAATATACCTTTTATCTGTTCATCAAGTTCAACCCTGTCAGTCAACACCAGAACACGTGCTTTAGAAATATTCTCAAGTATCCATTTAGCAAGCCATACCATAGTCAAGCTCTTACCACTCCCTTGAGTATGCCATATAATACCGCCCTTATGCTTTTTTGCAGAGAGCTGAGCAGCTTTAACACCAAAATACTGGTTATGCCTGCATATCTTCTTTATTCCGCTATCAAATACAATAAAGTCATGGATTAAATCCAAAATTCTTTTCTTATCACAAAGCTGTGTAATTTGCCTATCCAGAGAACTAAGCTCTACCAAACCTTCCTCTTTCCACTGGTGAAAATACTCCTCTGGACTTTCAATCGTTGCGTAACGCAGACCCTCTGTATCGTTTCCCGCCATAACAATCTGTACAGTTGCAAAAAAAGGTTTAATATACTCATCTTCCTGGTTACCAATACTTTGACGAACACCTTCAACCACAGAAACAGTACTTCTTTTAAGCTCTAACACACCCACAGCTATACCGTTTATATACAAGACAATATCAGGCCGTTTCGTCTTGTTTCCCCGCACTGTTACCTCTTCAGCTATAGCAAAATGGTTCATCTCTGGGCGTTTCCAATCTATCAACCAAACAGTTTTATATTGTTCGTCAACCTCCTCACGCACCTTCATACCATAACGTAACAGGCCATATACCTCTTTATTGAGCTCGTACAAGCTTTTGTTCTGCTCAGATACTCGACGAAACTCTTGAATAGCGCGGTCAATCAACTTCTCACTATAAGATCTACCCGAAAGAAAAGCACGTAAACACTCCTCCTCAAAGTTGCTATTATCTTCTCTCTTCTCCCAATTACCAAGATAATCATATCCCAGCTGAGTTTTAAACAACTCAATAACACGATTCTGAGTTTCCCGCTCCTTCTGTCCAACTGATGGAGTCATATCAACCTCACTTTTCCTGTTAAAAGAACCTGCATCATTCCTTGTTTAAGCATTTTATACTTAGATAACTTCTCTTCCAACGCTTCAATCTCAGCATCCATATCTGAGAGTATAGTTGCTATAGCCGTTTGTTCTAACATTTCTGGCATCAGTATCTCTAAATCAACTAAATCATTACCATAAAGGTGATAAATGGTGATTCCTTTAGTTCTTTGTGCTATACGATTTTTATAAATGTGGGTTATACAATAAGCGAGAAAAATAGAGTTATACGATGAGTTACCCAGTTGTCGGATTATGTTTATGTCTCCTCCGAGTTGTACATTGTCAATCAATATAGCAGAAGCTTTAGCTAAATCAATTCCTACTGTAGTTGTTGACCCTGGCATTAAAACATCTCCTCTCTCTGACAATCTACCTTCTTTAAAATTAGTCCGACTATATGCCTCATCAATTTTCTCACTATATGTTGTAAAAAGTTCCCCATACAAAATGCAAGGGTACTCTCCTGATAAAGATAATTTCTCTTTAGATAATCCTTGCCCCTTAAAAATTTCAGCTATCTCCCCCAACTGCTTCATCTCCCACCTACCACTAAAACCTGATAAACGACGCTTACCTGTAAGCAGTTCCTGCATAACGCCTTGTTTGATAGCTTTCTTCTTAACAATAAGCTTATCAAGATTATCAATAAGAGAATCAACATCAGATAATACCTCAGCAATAGCTGTTTGTTCTTGCTTTAATGCAGGTAGAAATACTTTAATTTCAGCTAATTCATCTTTCTTTAATCCTTTAATCACACCACCTTGAGATTGATTTCGCATAAATTCAAATAAACCACGCAATACATACGCTACAAATATTTTACTAAAGCTTTTATTTACAGTGAGAGCAGCAATGCCTCGCCCTAGACAATATGTTCTATCCGATATTTGCAGATTCCCAATGGTAGCCCTAATGCAAAACAGTAAGTCACCTCTTTTTGATACACGTATCGGCTTATTTGTATACTGAGTTATCATTATCCCACTCTCTGTTAAATCTTTAGCTCCGTTGAGCAAAGGCATATCTCTGTAGTTTGAGCTGTATGAGTTGCCTGGTGGTGATTGTCCCATAGTTAGAATCCCAAACTCTTCAAGATTTTTTATCATCCAATCTTCAGGAATAACTCCGACCTCAGTTAATTTGTACCCTTTAGGTATTTTCTCTTTATCTGGTTCCATTGTTTTCTTCTCAATCGTAAAGTTGTCTTATATGTATAACAATCTATATTTAGTGCAACCGCTATCTTTCAAACCCCATATTTAATAAGTGATTGGTTACCTTTTCAGTTAACTCCTCGACATCCTTTGTTGTAGAGGGCAAAGGATCAGCATAACGGTCAGCCAACTCTTTTATTCTTGAGGCAAGTTTTTGAGATAATGCATCTACCTCTGCTTCTATAAGATTTTTAATCCCATACATCCATTTCTTTTCAACCACAAAGGTCTTAATATCTATTTCTGTTAACGCTGGATATTTAAGCAACACCTTGCCTTCTAACCTCTTAACCATATCTTTAATAGATTTTTTAGTTTTCGCTTCCTTATTCATAAGAGTAACATACTCTTCTAATACTCCCATCTCATCAGAGTAATCTGCATCGTCTTTAATCTCTTTTATACGTTGCTGTACGCTTTTACCTGTTATCTTATCATTCTCTATAACTTCAGAAAGAAGTCCTTCTTCCCCACCATATTCTTCTCTCATCTCATCCATCTCAGCTTTAATCTGCTCAAGATCTGAATTCAGCCCTTCAATCTTCTTTTGTTCATCAGCAAAAAAAGTTTCAATAGTCAACCCAATAGGGATTAAACGCCCTAAAAGGCCTTCCAACCCTTCAATATCCTTCCCCTTTGCCCCTTTCCGCAGACGAACAACCTCTTTTCCTGACTTCCAACCATCAGCAGTAATAATATGGGTGTCGTCTTGCATTACTTCTTCCCAATATGTCATCAAACACTGGTATATATCGTACTTATCTACAAGCGGGGTATCAGAAAACTTTTTTAACAACTTATCACTAATATTCTGTATAATAACTTTTGGGCGATCTGTAGCTCCAAGTTCCTTAAGCTTAGCAACAACATCCTCTTGCCAAGACTCAAATTTATTCATAATTGTCCCACGAAAACTACTAAATTCCTGGTGAGAAAATATGGTTTGTTTTACTTCATCAGGTGAAACGGAAAGTTTGCTATATCCTTCTCTTAATTCTGTAAAAAGCGCTTCTTTAAGTGAAGGATATACCTGCCAGTAAGCGTTGAGAGATGCAATATCAGCGTTAGGAATCCCACCCTTAAGATGTGCTTCTATATCTTGTATATCCTCAGCTTCCTGTGTATCTATGTAACGAGGGATATTTAAATTATAATCGTTCTTCTCAACCTCTCCCATCTCAACAAATCGAGAAAATTTTGGGATCTCAAGTTGTTCTTTCCATACATCAACAATTCTTCTGATATCCCTTTCACGCAAGCGATTCTTATTGCCGTCCTTAATGAAACCTTTAGAAGCATCTATAACAAATATTCCTTTTCGGCTATTAGCTTCTACCTTATCAAGCACTACAATACAAGCTGGGATTCCTACACCGTAAAAAAGGTTTGCAGGTAACCCTATAATGCCTTTAATATACCCTCGCTTAATAAGGTTCTTCCGTATATCTTCTTCAGTATTACCTCTGAACAATACTCCATGAGGTAAAATAACAGCACCTTTACCTGTGCTTTTAAGAGACCTTACTATATGTAGAAGGAAAGCAAAATCACCATTTTTCTTTGGTGGAATCCCGAACCCATCAAATCTTTGATATTTGTCATCTTCAGGGTTAAAACCGCTTCTCCATGCTTTATATGAAAAAGGGGGATTAGCTACTACGTAATCAAAAGTTCGCAACTGGCCACTCTCATCTTTAAAAAGTGGATCAGATAACGTACTTTGCCCTTTTTTTATCTCGGCTGTTGGCTGGCCATGTAGCCACATATTGAGAATTGCAAGCGTTGCAGTAGCGTTTTCTTTCTCTTGCCCATAAATAGCTATACCTTGAGGTGTTTCGTCTGCAACCTTTAAAAGCAAGGAACCGCTACCACAGGTTGGATCATAAACAGTCCAGGTTTTATCTTTAGCTTCACTTGCATCAATCACTTTAGCCATTACACGAGATACTTCAGCAGGCGTATAAAATTGTCCTTTACTTTTACCCGATTCAACTGCAAAGTGTTTCATCAGATACTCATAAGCATCACCTAAAAGATCGTCTCCTTCTGCTTTGTTTTTGCTAAAGTCAAGCTCTGAATTATTGAATATTGTAATCAAGTTAGAAAGGCGGTCCTGCATCTCCTTACCTTTCCCTAATTTATCCTCATTATTAAAATCAACTACATCAATAACCCCTTTAAGTCCATTGGCTTCTGCCAGCTTGCTCAAAACCTTGTTAACCTCTTCTCCAATGTTAGTATTACCTATGAGCTTTACAAGATCCTTAAATCCCCCACCTTCGGGAATAACCACAAGCGGATTCCTCTCATCAGCATATTTATCAGACACGTACCTCACAAAAAGCAAAACAAGAACATAATCCTTATACTCAGAAGCGTCCATACCACCACGCAATTCATTACAAGATTCCCATATAGAGCTATACAATTGACTTTTCTTAATTGCCATTACTCTCACCTTCCTGTAAGGATTCTGTTTAACATATACTTTT
This sequence comes from bacterium, assembly GCA_023230585.1. Taxonomy (NCBI): domain Bacteria; species bacterium. The sequence continues at coordinate 2,321 of JALNXB010000050.1, read as the reverse complement.
CTTATCTGTTTCTGCTGTTCATTTTATCAGCATGGTATAGAAAATACAAATAAAAAGAATTAAACTTTATTTCTGAAAAGGTAAAAGAACGAGCAAGATTAGGATAAAAGCATCTTACATATCGACTCATTAATCCTTCCGAAAGTTATTTAACCATAAAACCTATATACTACCTTATCTTAAAAATTATATACTACCCATATATTTCTTTGTACTCATATATTATTAATATATTACTTTTCTGATTTACTAATTAAAGAAGATTTTTCTTACCATTATTAACCTGTTTAAAACAGGAATTTATCTAAACAATGGCATTACAGATTATAAACTAATATACTTTGAATTTAGTATGCGGTTTTATGGAGAACAGAACGGAAAGCATCGCTACGAGGCTATCTTGAACGGTATTACCTTAAAATATTAGCACCAGCATATCAAAAACAAGCGATCATCAACTGGACTACACTTTCTCTTTACAGGTAAAAAGAACGCTTTATTTTTTATCTCTGGATATATCTGTGATTAAACATATATTGAGATTTTACATATAATAATCACTATTATATTCTGTCTATACTATATGCTTTTGGCTTTATCGCTGTAAACACTACCCTTAATTCCTTAATTTATCTTAATTTGGAGACAATTAACCTATTGCTTCTACAGGTGTAAGTGTTTCGCAGGTTTTTAATTTTTAAATCTACTTTCGCTGGCATTCTATACACATTAATAGATTTTCTATATTCTGGGGAAGTATTACAGAGTAACAATCAACTTGTCTTCGCCTGTTTTAACACCAATGAGAGAGTAGGTAAATATGGGCAAGTTTTAATTGGCAAGGACGAAAGTACTTTTTATGTATGCCAAAAAGTATGCCAAAAGTATGCCTTTTTTTTAAAAATACAGCTGTTTTTAGGAAGAATTTTATAAATATTTACAAGACTATTAATCTTTATAAATGCTTGATTGACAAAGGTTTAAATAGATTTCTGGCATGGAGAGACCTCGTATTGTTTTCTATATCACTGGACTTAGGATCCAGTGGGGCGACCCATGGGGGTTCAACTCCCCCCTCTCGCACTGCCTTGTGTATCAAGGGTTACGCAACTTCGACCTCTGTAAGTTCCTGAGAAAAATCCTCCAAGGGTGGCAGAAAAGTAGCAGTAACTTCATTTTTCTCATGCTAAAAAAACGCCTTCTTGCGCTAAAACTTCTGTCCTAAAACTCGCACACAAAAATTAGACAAAACAAAAAGCCCCCCTCACCTGTCATCCTTTCCCCCAGAGGAGAGGAGGGATTAACCCAAGGGTAGAGGGCAAAAAAAGGGTGCATTTCTTTACGCTTTCAATTATCAACCTTGATTGTAAACCCCTGAGGATTACTTCGTATGTCCTCACAAAGGCAGAAAGGAATAAATTATTGTATCCAGTTTTGTCTGATATTTCTTAAACTAATAAGAAAAAGAAAAACACAAAACCCAGTTAAAACAAGAAGGTTGACTTCTATTGGGATGTAACTTGTTTGGTTGATAGAAAAGTGAAGTAAATCTGCCCCATAAGTCAGCGGCATAATATAGGCAAGCGGTTTTAGAAAGACAGGTAGTTTGGAAATAGGAAAGAATAAGCCACATAAAAACAACATTGGAAAACGGAAAAAGTTTGAGAAAGTTTGTGCCTCAAAAACTTCGCTCACAGAAACAGCAATAAAAAGTCCAAGAAAAGTAGAACTTATAGATATAAGGATTATTGTTAGTGTTAAGGTGAACCAATCTATTTTAGAGAGAGAAAATATTAGAGAAGCCATAATAATTGGTATGAAAGCATTTATAATACCAAAGAGTATCGCTCCAGCAGTTTTAGCAAGCATAAGCAGTTCAAGAGACATAGGTGCAAGAAGCAGACGTTCAAATGAGCGGCTCTTCTTTTCGAATGTTATTGTAACCGAAAGTAAACTTGTTGTTCCAAAAAGTATTGAAATTCCTATAACCCCAGGAAGTAACTCTGGTAAGCTGCCGAGACCTTGCCCTGATTTAATAAAAAACATACCTGTCCAGGCAAGCGGAAAAATAATCCCCCAACTTATATTGGGAGGTTTTAAATAGTAGGTACGAATATCTTTCAAAAGTATATTACAGAAAGCTATCCATTTTTTCATTTTTTTCCTCTTTTATCTGTCGTTTTATGCCTTCTCCCACCCGCTTTGTCACCTATGATGCGATAGTAAAAAAGAGATTCCGGATCAAGTCCGGAATGACATACAAGGGGCGTTTCCTATTTTATCGCTCTGCTATTCATTTTTTTTAGCCTGCCAACTACCCC
>JALNXB010000049.1 GCA_023230585.1 bacterium | reverse complement strand
CTGTTAACAAAAGGTTTAAGCCTTTTGTTCCCCTACTCTGAGCCTGTTAAGCCCTTCGGAGATGTCTTCTATGCAGAAGGGTGAGTTCTCAGAGTGCCCGATTGTAGCGTAGAAGTTGTATGCACCGTAGTACCAGAGTGAGTAAACACCTCATACTTTTTTATCACCAAACCCTTTTAAGGTTACGGCTTCGACAGTCATTTCTTTTTACGTTTTCTGCAAACTGTCAGCCACACTTTTTCTGTGGAGATAACGGGAGTCGAACCCGTAACCTTCCGCGTGCAAGGCGGACGCTCTCCCAATTGAGCTATATCCCCTAATCAACCTATACATTATACCAGAATTTATGATTTGAGCAAAATAAATAGACACATTTTTTTTAGCCAACTATTTTATTTTGTTAAACACTTGTTTGGAACTTTGTAAAGTCCGCCGGAAAACCTTATAATATCATCAAAACTTTTTGCAACAAGAAGGTCTCTTTTTGCGTCACTCATATTTAATTTCAAATCTTCTGGTGTAACAACTATCTGTCTTTTTATTAGTCCTTTTGTCTCCTCACAATCCTCCTTCCTACCAACAGGCGTATCCCCAGCAATTGCTCTTATAGCTGCCATTCTTTCGTTCAAGTCAGAACATTTATGAAGGTTGGCTATCCCTTTCTCTGTTACTATATGGGTTATCTGATCTCCATATATCATAACAGGTGGAGTATTAAACTTCTTTTCTCTCCACAATGACACAGCGTCGAGTTCTTCAACAAAAACAGGGATCTGTCTCTTTTCGCTTATAGTTGGTGTAAGTTGGACCACAATCTTTCTACCTCTTGGGTATCCACCAACTGCATCCTGTAAGAGATTATCTTCTTCTCCCGCTTTCATATACCCGTAAGTTTCGTGTCTTCTACCGGGAGCGTTGCTTCCAAGGTTAGGAGCACCACCAAACCCTGCTATTCTACCTTTAGTTGCAGTTGAACTATTACCAAACTTGTCTATCTGGAGAGTCGCTCCCAAAAAACAATCTATACCATAAAGACCCACAAGTTGACAAAAGGTTCTTGAAGAACGCATTGTACCATCTTCACCGCAAAAAAATATATCTTGCCTCTGGTTACAGTAATCTTCCATCCCAGGCTCACTACCAAAAGAATGTATATTCTCTACAAACCCTTCTTCTATTGCTGGAATTAACGTAGGATGAGGATTTAACGCCCAATGGGTACAAATTTTACCTTTAAGATGTTTCGCAAACGTCGGCAACAAGAGTTCTATCGCCTGAGGAGCGTAACCTATACCGTGGTTCAGAGAAGTTATTTTGTATGGCTCGTATATTCCTTTGATTACAAGCATCGCCAGAAAAATCTGTAACTCTGTTATTTTTTCTGGGTCTCTGGTAAAAAGTGGTTCTACATAAGGTTCTTCATCTGTTGGAATAACAATGTCTATCCAACTTGCAGGGATATCTACTCTCGGCAAATTTTCTCTTATCTCTTTAACCTGCGCAACAACTATTCCTTGCTTAAAAGCCGTCGCTTCACAAATGGTTGGGGTATCTTCGGTGTTATGTCCTGTATACAGGTTGCCATCTTTATCAGCATACATACCTGCAACAAGAGATACTCTTGGAGATAAATCAAGAAAATACCTTGAATGTAATTCGAGATAGGTATGTATTGCACCAAGGTTAATTTTTTTTTCGCTAACCAACTCTGCCAACCTTTTACTTACAGGACCCGAAAAAGCAAAATCCACCTTTGAAGCTATACCTTTTTCAAAAACATCCAAATGTTCTTCCAACACAAGCGAAGATTGAACCATATGTAGGTTATTCACCTTTTGTGGATTTAGTTTACATAATTCTTTAGCAAGAAAATCTGCCTGCTTCTGATTGTTTCCTTCAAGGCAAACCCTATCATAACTATTAATCAGATTTTCAAGAAGTTCAACTGTATCTTTTTTTTCAACTATTTTACTTGTTCCTACTCTAAGATGGTTAACCTTTCCTATCCGTTCCTTTTTATCTTTTAATAGTCTGTTAAATTCCATTTTATTCCTTTCTTATACCTTCTTCTTTTTAAATTGAGGCATAAAATCTTTATTCTTCTCAAACATTTCATTCACCATTTTTCTTATCTCTTCAAGGGAAAGGACTGCCGCAGTAAGAGGGTCGTAACATATTGCTTGAAAGATTTTTACTGGGTCACCAGTAAGAATACCTTCAACAGCCATCTCTTCAACAGCAATACTTATATTGTTTAAAGCCGCACACTGAGGAGGTAAAGCACCAACGTGAATAGAATTGAAACCACGTTTGTTTATTAAAACAGGTACTTCCACACAAACATCGTTAGGTAGATTTGAGATGATGCCCGTATTAGGAACATTTCCATTAAAGAGAAAAGGAGTACCACCAAGATATGCGTTTATAATACTTGAAGCGTACTCGTGACTTGTTCTAAGAACATCCTTCTTTTCTATTTTTGTTATCCAATCATCTATCCTATCTTTCCAGTCTATTTTTCTTTGCAAGTACGCCTTTAATATACGACCGTACTCACCAGAGTTAGGTTTTCCATCTTTCTCTGGAAAGAATTTATCTATTAAATCCTGCCGTTTCCTAAACCACCAGTTATATTCAGAGTTATGTCCGCTCGATTCAGTTACGTAGTAATCCAAAGCAAGGAACATCTCGTTTCTTACAGCACTCTCCCAATAAATCTCTTTCTTTTTTAAAGCTTTCCGAATTAATGGGTAAGCATCTTTTCCATCCTTTTTAAACTCAACATACCACGACTGATGGTTTATCCCTGCACAAACAAAAGTTATATGTTTCATATCAACCCCTATCCATCGGGCAAGCATTTCAGCAGTACCTTGGACACTATGACATAAACCAGTCACTTTTACGTCTGTCTCTTTCTGCATAGCCCGGCAAAGCATCGCCATTGGGTTGGTATAGTTAAGAAGGATAGCATCAGGACACACCTTTTCAATATCTCTACATATATCAAGCATTACTGGTATAGTTCTTAAGGCTCTAAAAATTCCAGACGGCCCTCTTGTATCGCCGATATTTGTATCGATACCATACTTTTTTGGTATCTCTATATCGTAGCGCCATACATCAACATCGCCAGATAAGATTGTACACAAAACAGCGTTAGCACCTTTTAATGCTTTTTTCCTATCGGTAGTTACTTCCAATTTAGCAGGAAACTTACCAAGGTCAATAATATGCTGTACACTTCTTCTTGCATACTCGAGTCGCTCTTCATCAATATCCATAAGGCTTATGGTTGCATCCTTCATAAGAGGAAAATTGAGAAGGTCTATCGCAAGCCCTCTTGTAAAACCTAAACTACCAGCCCCTATAAAAGTTATTTTAGCCATTAAAGCCTCCTTTTAAAAGACGCTACTCTTTAATTTTTAAACCGGGTATTTTCATGCCTTCTTTTCTTACTTTTTCATATACTGGATAACCATCCATACCACACCCTGTCCATTCATAAGAACGTGCTATGCCATCCCCAAATCCACAAATTTCTTTAGTTGATTTAATTTTAGTAAACAGTTTTTGATATAACTCTTTCCCAGACAGAACATCACCATACTTCAGACCGAGTTTTTGTAACACGTCCAGGTCTTTCTTTTCGTCTCGCAAAGCCATAGAAGAACCGCCTACACAAATATTTTTTTCTGGAAGATAGACCTTACACGGTGAGCAGACCATACAAGGGCCTTCAATTAGTTTTACAGGTATCTCTGGATTTTTACGTATAATATCTATTGCTTCAAAAAGGTTGTCCTCCTGTATAGGTGCGCCTCCTCGAGGTCCACCTGAAAAACAAGCCATACACATAAGATGGTGAGGTCTTATTAAAAGCATTTTAGCGCTATACATCTCTCTAACTGAAGGTTCTTTAGCATCTAAACATTCTTTTTCACTTCGCTCTGAAACAATTAAAGATATACCTTTTTTATGAGCTTTTTCATAGTTGCCAGAATCTGCCAACTTACACCCTTTCCATATTTTAGAATCCATATTTCCATAACCACAAACACCTGAGGAAGATTCAATACTTTTTAACAGTTTTTGTAACAAAGAACGAGCCGGCATAGTTGTTCCCGGTACAAGCCCCATCTTTTGAAGTATATCAATATCTCTCTTTTTGTTATATAGTTCCCCTTCAGGTGTATCATCTTCTAAACCGGGATTTTGGTAAGAAAAATTACTTGCTACGTTACACACAAGAGTTATTGGCATATCAGGGTTGGCAGCTATTGCATCTTTTATTTTTTTTAATTTCTTATCCTCTTTAGTATCCGTAAAACCGCCTTCAGTCTTACAAAAAATACACATTAATTGATAAGGTCTAACTTTAAAATATGTATCCATTTCCCTCCTTATTTATCATTACGTCTTTCTTGCTGATATAATTACTGCCAAAACATCTCCCTTATCTGCATAAGGGTGTTGAGCGGCAAGGTCAACGTCAGCGTTTCTTCTATGACATCCGTAAGTATAAAGCCCCCCATCTATTGGAGCTCTTATCTCCTCTACATCAAGGGTATCGTCACTAAAAAGTGTTCCAAGAAGGTCACCTTTTTTAACCCAATCCCCAGTAGAAAGACCGTTTTCAATAAAAAGACCGTTCATAGGCGCATTCACAACAGCTGTTTCAGATTTTCCGCTATACATCACAGGTTCATCCATACCTTCAAGTTCCCCGTCAAACATCTTGAGATATTTTGAGCAGTTGGTCAACATTCTTAAACCAAGCTTAATTTCTTTTTCTGAAAGCATATATTGTCCGGAGAATTCCATTGAAAAAGAGAGTCTTCCGGTATAATTAAAAAGCCCACTTAAAAAGCAGGGAGGAGGCTTTGGAACCCTGTCAACAATATTTATTGCAGGCAAGGCAGCAGCAAGAGCAAATTTTATCTGCTTTTCTTCGTTATCCGGGACAGAAGCAGCAACATTAAAACGGCTCCAACAGTGCATATCAATGTTATGAGTTGCATGCTTAATAATATTTTCATTTATAATAAAAGCTAACTGCTCAATCTCGTGACCATCAGGGTTACCAGGCCAAGCTCTTTGAATATTATCTACCCCGTGCCCCTTAGGTTCGTTTGAGCTTGAATAAACATGGTGTCTTCGGTTCCATAATGCTGGCGGATTACCAAAAGGTAGAAGAATGATCTTTCCTTTTATAAGTTTTTCTCCCGCAATAGGACAGAACCTTCTCAAAACTTCGCAACCAATAACTTCGCATCCGTGCAAAGCTGCTGTCAGCAAAAAAGACGGCCCCTCTTTACCAGAATCTATCTCCCAATAAGGAAGGTTAAACTCTTCAATGTTTTTTATTTTTACCTCTATAATCTTCTTTTCAATTTTAGCCATTTTTTCTCCATTACTGTTGTAAAGATTTTAAAAATAGACTTAACATTCCATTATAGACAAAAGTTAAATATTATCAAATAAAACTAATAACTTAGATTTAAAAACTGTTGGATTTTCTTTCAAAATATTCTAAAGAAGGTCTTTATTGAAATAATCATAAATTTCTTTAGGTAAACCTGGTATATCATAAGGTAAGTTGCCATTTCGTATCGACTGGGTTGCATAATACCCCGCTGCAACACTATACCTCCCGGCTATAGGGGAAGTAGTTATTTTAGTTCCATATCTAACATAATTTAAAAATTCACCAAGTATTCCTATATCAGAGCCCCCGTGCCCCCCAACAATGTGAGGCACAAAATGCTGTTCGTTACCATATTGATTTGCGCTACCTCTTCTATTCCATAATCTTACAATAGCGCTACCTGGGCTAATACCAAAATTTTCAATACGACCTTCAGTCCCAATAAAAGTATAGTTCCTTGAACCATCTGGAGTGAAATGGCACTGCTGATAGGAGGCATAAATACCATTATCAAGCACCATTAACATCATACTAATATCTTCAACATCAATAATTGGATTAAGCCCCTTTTGAGACATTGGGGGCCAATTATATTTTGACCATCTTGCATCACCTCTTTCAGAAGGATGGTGCCTGTCAGTAATTTTATCATAAAGAGTAAGTCCCCCAACAGCGGTCACCCTTGCTGTAACCCCATTACATAACCAATGCAATACATCAATATCGTGAGACCCTTTTTGAAGAAGTAGCCCAGTTGATTTACTCCTTTCAGCATGCCAATCTTTAAAATATGCATCTCCTCCGTAATCAACAAAATGTCTACACCAAGCCGTTTTAACTTCTCCGATACTACCTTTATCGATTAATTCTTTCATTTTTTTAACAACAGCCATATGGCGCATATTGTGACCTATATACACTTTTTTTCCGTTCTCATAGGCAGCCCTCAATATCCTATCGCAACCTTCAACAGTTATTGCCATAGGTTTTTCAAGATAAATATCTTTACCTGCCTCTAAAGAAGCAACCGCGTGTTCCTCATGCATAAAATCAGGTGAAGTAACAAAAACAGTATTTATGTCTTTTTTAGCAAGAAGTTGCCTATAATCTTTTGTTGTAAATAGATTTTTTTCGCCAAACCGTTCTCTAAAAATATCAAGTTTTTCTTCATATATATCGGCACCAGCTACAACAGATACTCCGTTTTCAGGGTTATGCATTGCCCAAGCAAACCTTCCTCTACCTGTTGCACCAATAACTCCAATCCTTATCTCTTTAGGCATTTTATCCTCTCTTTTGGTTACTAAAGCATAAAATTAATAATTTCTCGTTATTTTATCATTATAAGATTGAACTTCAAAATTATTTTTGAAAACATTTTATTAAATGTTACTATTAAAGAAAACAATTACTTTTGTTCACTTTTATGCTTTTTGATTTTATAAGGAGATAAAATGAGAAATAGAGAAATAAAAATGGGAAAACTATTCTCTTCAGGTAACGTTGTTATTGTTGCCTGCGACCACGGAGAATTTGATGGACCTATACCGGGTATGGTAAATATTAAAGAGACTGTCTCAAAAATCAATCCAAACGTTGATGGAGTTTTAATATCTCCTGGTATGCTCAGACATACAGGCAACTACTTTGCAAAAAAGAGTGCTCCTCTTGCAATCACACGTCTAAATTGGAATACTGTTTACTGTTTCCATTGGAACTACAATGAATCACCATCAGCGGAGGCTTTCTCTTCAGAAGAGATGCTTACTTTGGGTGGGGAGATAGCACTTATATCTTTAACTTTAAACACAGGTAGCGAAAAAAGAGATGCAAAAAATGTTGAAATATTTAGAAAACTAACAGCAGAAGCACATAAATATGAGATACCAGTCATTGGGGAATACTTCCCAGCATATAGCGACACAAAATCTTCTGCAGAGATGTTTCAAGAAATAAAGATTGGATGCAGAATTATAGCTGAACTTGGCGCAGATATGATAAAAACCTTTTATACAGAATCTTTTACAGAAGTTGTAGCGGGATGTCCTATCCCTATATTTGCTTTAGGTGCAGCAAAACTTCCTACACAACTTGATGCTCTTAAACTTGCTTATAACGAGATAAAAGATGGTGCTAAAGGAGTTGTCTTTGGCAGAAACGCCATACAGGTTGTTGACCCAGCAAGTTTTCAATCTGCATTAATAGATGTTGTAAAAAATGGTAGCAAACCAGAAGAGGTTATACTTAAATATCAACTTAAAGATTAGAAGAATTATTATGGCAAAAGAAATTAAAATAGGAATTATTGGGGCTGTAAAAAGGGGTAGTTCTTTTAAATACGCAATAGATATTCTTAAAGGATTAAAAGTTGAGGCTGTATGTGATACTAACGAAGAGAGACTTGAGGAGAAGAGATTGTTTTTTGGTGCTTCCGAAAAATATACTGACTATAAAGAGATGCTTAAAAAAGCAGACATTAATGCTGTTATAGTTGCTACACCGATGCCGTTTCATGTACCTCAAGCAATAGATTCTTTAAAAAAGAACCTTCATATTTTAAGTGAAGTTCCTGCTGGTATATCTATTCCTGAATGTAAAAAACTTGTTAAAGTGGCAAAAGAATCTAAAGGGGTTTATATGATGGCAGAAAACTTTACCTATATGAAGCCAAACGCCATAGTTAAAGAGATAGCAAGGAAAGGTTTATTCGGGGAAATATATTTTGCTGAAGGAGAATATATCCACGAGTTGAAAGGTTTAAACGAAATTACAAAGTGGAGAAGAAAATGGCAGACAGGTATTAACGGGATTACTTATGGTACACACAGTTTAGGTCCAATCCTACAATGGATGCACGGTGACAGAGTTGCGTCTGTTTCTTGTGTTGGTAGTGGGCACCACTACAAAGACCCTCGCGGAGATTATTATGAAAACGAGGACACCTGTCTTATGCTCTGTAAAATGTCAAAAGGTGGGCTTGTAAAAATAAGAGTTGATATGCTTTCAGACAGACCGCACGCAATGAATAATTACTCGTTACAGGGAACAGACGGGTGTTACGAATCTGCGCGTGCAGAAGGCGAAAGAAACAGAATTTGGCTCCGAAACATTTCTTCAAATATGAATATATGGAAAGACCTTTCTGAACTTGAAGATGAATTTCTTCCTGCAAACTGGAAAAAACATTTAGAAATAGCTAAAAAAGCAGGGCACGGCGGGGGAGACTTTCTTGAAATGCTCGATTTTATGGACGCAATCAATGGGAGAAGACCTTGTCCAATAGGCATACACGAAGCAATGGATATGACTTTACCAGGTTTGGTAAGCCAACAATCAATATTAAAAGGTGGAAAATGGTTACCGGTACCAGATTCAAGAGAATGGTAAAATCTTTATTCTACCTTTATAAAAAATAGATAGGGTTACTTTTTAACTGTCAACTGTTTTTTTACTGTAGCCCATCTCGGTTTCATATCTTGTTTGTAGTACATCGGCTCAAACCCCATCCTTAAATATATCTTAATTGCAGGAAGTCGCCAGTCGTCAGTCTGCAAAAATATATGTTTATATCCTGCTTGGATAAGGCGTTCAACAGCTTTCATAGAAATAATATATCCAAAATTTTTACCTCTATGTTCTGGGTTCACAGCAACCCATCCAAGAACGCCACCCTGTGGGTGAATATCTGTAGGATAATTTTGAGCACAAGCAGTTGCGACTATTTTATTTGTCTTTTTATGGACAATAAAAAAGACCCCTTCTGGTAGAGCGGTTTTTAAAACACTTGAAACATAGTTCCAGTTTTCAAAATCTGCGCTCTGCATTACCTCAGCATACCCTTTATCATCGCCTGGCTGGTAAGTACGAAAAGTATACCCCGAAGGTAGAGGAGGAACAACTGCTTTCTTGAAATTCTTTTCAGGAAAAACCATATGTAACTGCTGTGCTGGTCCTTGCTTTGCTTTTTCAATTATATTTATTGCATTAGTATAAAAAACCTTCTCTATATCTTTCTTTTTCAGTCCTGTCTTTTTTGAAGCGTCCATAAAAGCAAGTATCTCTTCGTATAGAAAAAAGGTGAGTTTTTTTGCTTCAATATCATCGACTTCTCTCATATTTTTATCATTAGAAACATCGCCATATAGCCCTTTAGGAACAAGGTTAACATATATACCATCTTCACAAATACGTCGCATCCTCATACGTAAAATTGGAAGGTCGCTACCAAAAAGGATTCTATCAGGTCCAACTGTTTCAATCAACTGTCTAAAGACAGTAGCGTTGGTGTTAGCAGAAATATCAAAACACATATTCTCTGTTTTACCTAATATTTTAAAAGCGTCTCCAACATCAGTTTCACAGTATGCCCGCCCAACATGCGCTACCACAAGTTTTATATTTGGGTACTTTTCTTCAAGTTCAAGCAATTGAGATAGATTAACAGGGTCCTTTAATCTGGCATCCCTCGGGATATGAAGTACAAGTATTTGGCAGAGACGGTTAAGGACTGAAAGTTGGTGATGAGGTATAAAATCAAAAATACGTATCTCGTTTTTAGGTATATAGTCAGGCGAAAAATTTAGATATGGTTTTGCTCCAAGAAAACCGCCTGATTTCAATTTTTCAGCAAACTCTTCACCGCTCCATTCTGGCCTTGTATATAAGAGCGAAGGAAAATCATATTTTTTTGCAGACTTTGAAACATAACTATTTAGGGTGTCCAGATTACTCGATTTTGAACCACTACTAAAAATCATTGGAGTAACATTTTTATCAGGGAACATCAATTTATAGGTTTCAATAAGGTCTTCAACAGGGTTTTTAGGTGCCACTCTTGAAGGCCATTTAACCAATTTTTTATCTGTCTTATTGGTTCTTTTCTTTTGCCAAATGTGTGTATGTATATCAACAATGTTTTTTGGTAGAAAACCTTTTATCTTCTCCTCATATATTTTCTTATCAATAACTTTAACTTCAAAAAGTTTTTTCATTTTCCCCCCTCTTATTTCATTGCTCCGAGAGTTTTAAGATGACGTTTTGTGTAATTTTTTACCCATTCATCTATAACATCAGAAACCTCTTTCTCTTTACCTTCCTTTATCATCTTATAAAGTTGGTTTTGGAATTTTTTTCCTTCCTCATACAAGACTTTCTCAAGTTTTCTCAACTTATCAGGAGGTAAATTAGTGTTTATACCCACATCGTTAACCGTCCCATCAAAAAGTGCTAAAGGAGTTTTCTTACCACCCATAAAAAGCGGAAAAGGAACAGAACGAGCAGGGAAACATATCCAAACTATTGTCAAGTACTCAGGGTATTCTGGATGTATATCAACCGACATACCAGAGATACTTGCCTTTACAAGGGTATCTCTACCAACATCGTGGAACGTGAGAAACGATATAGGAGTTTTAGTTTCTAACAACCTTTGTGCTGAAGGTCTTGTGATATGAGGTTTTCCTTTAATAAATTGGAACTCAACAGAACCTTTATCTGAACTATTTGTAACATCAAGTATGTTACCAAAACGGTCAACAAGTGTCCACCTCTGCCCTATCCTACCACCTGTAAGCCACCCTTTCTCAACAAAGTTCTGCAGAATTGCAAGCGCTTCCTCACAATTTTCAGCTTTTTCAAGAATATAATTCAGAAGATTAGCCCTTACTCTATATTTTGGAGTTTTTGGTCTGGGTCCGCCAAAATCACTCGAGAGAGCAAGCCCTTTTTCATTAACTGCTATACTACCTGCTTGAATATATTTGTACACACCGGGAGTATTTTTTATCATAATATACCCCCTCTGAATACTCGGAGTATTATCTCGTGTTTTATGGTAAAAAGTCCCATTATTTTCTGCACTTTCCCCAGACACAGCATAAGAGGTACATTCGTGTTCAATTAAATCTAAATTCCATTTTGCACCTCTCGGTTGAGCACCTATAAATCCAGAATTTAGGGTAAAATGCAAATATATATCTGGAGACACTCCAGCGGCTTCTGCCCTTGCTCTTCTTTCTTCAATCCAGTGTGGAGCGATTTCTTTTAAAATATCTTTGTTTGGTTGTGCAATTTTTTCAAGTTGTTCTAATGAAATTTTGTTTTTTTCTGCTGATTTGATATAATTAGCAACCGACCTTTGAATAATATCTTTTGTTATTCCTCCCCACAACTTTCCTAACTCTTGCGATGAACCAGAAAATTCTATCATTTTTACTTCATCAAGAATAGGTGTCTTTAATATTTTTTCTATCTCTTCTTCTTTTTTAACCGCAGTTGAGAGAGAAGGTTCAACATCGCCTCTCCATAAAAATATAGAAGACTCTATTTCTGATTCTGTAATATTTTCTCCAATAACGTTTAGAAGATTTATTTCTGATTCTGTTAAAGCCCTCTTATAAATAGCAACACCTTTCAGCTCCCCGAGAAAATAGTACTTTAATCCTACATCAACACCAATAGTATTTCTCTCCCCTGCTCTTTTGGGAAATACAGAAGATTTTATATTTTTTATATCTCCTGTTACTTCCTGCAAAACTCCATCAACATAGATATGAGCTTCTTTTTTATTTAAGTCCAATACGCCCACCAAATGGTGCCATTTTGTATCTGTCCACTTATTTACAGTTCTAACGTTCTTAAAAATCTCGAGCAGTTCAGTAGCTCCACCAAATTGTATGGTGTTATCAGATAAAAAACCTATCCCTACCTTGGTATAGGTTGCAACAATGCTTAGGCTTAACATTTCGCTACGTTTATTCAACCCTTTTGGATTTCTTTTAAACCATAATGAAAAAGTTACACCTGATGCACCTTCAAGTTTTTCTGATATATCAACAGGAATTTCAACCCCACTTGTCTTCCCATCAAACACAGCCGAAGAAAGAAAAGATGAGGTCAAAAGAATAGATAAAACAAACAATAAAAATAACCTTTTCATAAATTTATCTCCTTGAAGATTCAATCAAGAAAACCAGTACAAACTACTTCATCAATTTAAGGGTCTCTTCTACAAGTTGTTGCCCACCTTCTGGACCAACAATACTATCATAAACAGAAGCGCTATACCCTTTTCCAAGCAAACCTTTCTCAGTAGGCACATAAGTTCCAGCACCACTTAACTGAACAATAAATGTCTGCACAAAAGGGCTACGTGCTTTAATACGTAACCCAAAATCCAAATAAAGTTCAAACTGGTTGGTTGCAATAACAATATCTCCAATCCTTACAGTATGAACCTCAGTTGAATATTCAGGTTCGGTCTTTTGTAGTTCATAGCGGTTCAAAGCCTCTTCACACCTTTTTAGATATATATAATTCACATATTTCTCGTTATGAGATTTAGATTTTTTTGCCAGAAGAGATTTGTAATCTTCTTTTAATATTTTAATCTCTTCTTTCTTAAATTGTCTTCTTTGAAGTTTAACTTTTTTCATCTTATGCTTAAAGGGGAGGTCTTTCTTTATATCTTTCCTTGCATAAGGGTAGACCTCTTCAACTGCATAAGATAACCTATTTGCTATCTCTTGCCTCATATCAATACCTTTAAGTTTTAACATCCTGTCGTTAGCCTTCTTTTCTATAAGCAAGTGAGGCGATAGGTCACCGGCAGCAGCACATTGAGGCAACACTTTTAAGTTTTTACCAAATTTTTTTCTAAGTTCGTTTCTTGTTTCGTGCCAGAAATCAGCAGAAATCTCCATCAACCCTTCAGTTTCTTGAGAAGTACAGGCAATATTAACAATAACCCCTGTTAACTTCTTTTTACTATCAAAGGTAAACAGAATATCTACTCCGTGGTCAACATATCCTTCAAAATGGCTAAAGTTAGGGTTATCGGTCTTTCCGTACATTACGCTATAACCTTCTGTCAACACCCCCGGAGCACTCTTTTTAGAAACACTTTTTTCAAAATAGCAGGTTCGCCTGCTATGACCAACAACTGCCTGCCCGTAAGCCCAACTAACACCTCCAGATTTTTTATCTACCCAAGCCTCTTTTATGGCTTCTACAACTCGGTCCTTAAAAAACACAGAATATTCCTCTGGAGACATAACACCTTTGGGAACAGGTGGATATATCCAAGAAGCAACCCCTGGCGCATCGTGTGTATGGGTTGCGTTAAAGATGACTTTTTTGGTATCTATTTCTGGGACTTCTTTCTTCAACTCTTTTCTACACATATCAATCACATCCTGAGCAATTATACACACGTCACAAGATACCATAATAGCATAATCTTTTCCGTCTCCAATAAAAAGAGCAGTTGCTGTTATAGGGTCCCTTACTTTATCAGTCACCCTCTCTGCAAAATGTCCAAAAAGGTTTACTTTTTCATTGGGAGTTATATCTTTTTCACCCCAACCAATAAGAATTTTCCCCATATTCTTTCCTCCTTTAAACAAAGGTCAGATCTTCGTTCTTCGTAAAGATTTTACTTCTTAAGTTTTTCATCAAATTCTGCTGTTTTACCAGTCAGAACACTTTCCATCTCTGGAGCAAGAGGAGAAGGCAGAAGGTCATACACAGACATAGTTTCATACCCACCTCTCTTGAGTTCTTCTTTACAGGGCAGATACATATGTGCTCCATTGGTATACCCAAGAACCATTTTATATTCTGTTGAAATCTTTTCTCCAACCTTTTCTCCAAGCCCGCAAAGAACCTCAGCAGCTATCCCCACTAAAGAAAACTGTTCATTAAACCTAATCATCTGGATAGGCATTGGGAAATATTCAGGAAGTTTTTCCATTGCAATCATTTTACGTATACAGTTTTTGGTTATTTCATATTTTGCTTCATCTAACTGTTTTTGAAGGTCTTCTTTTGTTACATTAAGATCTGCAATCGGAAGTTTAACAACCTCTATTGCAGAGCCAAAATCGAGGTTCTTGATAGGTACCATTTGGTTGATAAGAACTTTCATAACCTCAGCAAATAAGCACTCCCCTATTTTAGGAAGTTCGCTATGAGTCATCGCACGCCAGTGCATACCATTAGCTACCTGACGTGGACGGGCATCAGCACCAACACCTTGCCAGAAAATCGAAACAGAGCCAGGAAAAGCCAATTCAAGGAGAGGTCTTAAAGCT
>JALNXB010000048.1 GCA_023230585.1 bacterium | reverse complement strand
TCATCACCCCCAAGTCTGGCAAGTGTATCGTCTGGCCTAATACATTCTGATAGTTTTTGAGCAATAACTTTGATAAAAGTATCTCCTGCATCGTGGCCTAAACTATCATTTACTCTTTTGAAATCGTCAAGGTCTAAAACCATAAAAATAAAATAGTCCGATGGGTATCTTTTGTGACGAGATATGGCTCTTTCAATTCTATCAAGGAGTAAGATTCTGTTAGCAAGGTTAGTAAGAGAATCGTGAAGAGCCGCATAATTTAATTGTTCTTCTTTCTGTTTAATGTTTGTAATATCTTCAAATATTCCTATAGCTCCAACTATTCTTGTTTCATCTAAAATGTTCTTAGCGATGGCTCTTATGTAAGAAGATTTACCAGACAAAAAAGAAGTGTACACGCCTTCATATCTACCAGTTTTACCTTCTAAAGCGTCAAGAAAACACTGTTTCATAAGGTCGTCTTTCATCTCCTTAATTATATTGACTTTTTCAACATCTTCTTGTGAGGTTCCCATAATATCAACAAATTTTTGGTTTACTTTAAGGATATTTGCTTCGTTATCAATATGAACAATCCCTAACGGGGCATTATCAAAAAAAAGATTATAACGAAATTCACTTTTTTTCAATTGCATTTTTTTAATTCTACGCCTTTCAACGCTGGCAAAAATCTCAACAAGAATTTTTAACAATTCTTTCTCTTCATTGGTAAACTCCCTTTTTTCTTTTACCATATCAAAACCTATAAATCCAATGCATTCATTATTATCAGCCATCATAGGAAAAGTGATAAAACTCTTAATGCCTTCTTCTTCCATAATGGTTTTTGCAACACTACCTTCAGGTAAAACGCTTGTGTCGGGGTAATAAATAAGTTCCCCTTTAAGATGTGGTAACAAAAATGTAGGAATTTCTTCAAAAGGTATATCTTGTAATTTTGTTTTAAAAGAGTTTATATTTTCAGCACACCATTCACATGTATTGCTTGCAAAATGCTTAATATTGTCATAGTAGAATATATAGGCTCTATCTACTTCTAAAAATTGTCCTATATAAGAAAGAGCTTGATTTATTGCTGTATCTATCTTTTCTATGGGTATATTTATAAAGTTTGTTGCTAACTTTGTAAGCGTATGCCGAAATTGGTCATTCTTCTTCAATTTCTGTTCAATGAAAATCTCATCGGTAATATTTGTTAAAATAGCAAGTTTCCCTAAAAATATGCCTGAAGAGTTCTTAACATCAATGACTTTAATTTTAAAAAAAGTTTTATCCTTTAAAGATATAGTAGTTTCTGAGTCGCTATTTTTTAAAGCAGAAACTATTTCCGGAAAGAAATGGAAAGCTTGCTCAACAGGCATATCTAAAACATCTTCTCTTTTAACAGAGACCATATTTAAAAATATGTTATTTAAATCTGTCACATTTCCAATGTTGTTTATAAATACAAAACCATTATTCATATTGTCCAATAGTTGGCAACGGGCTATTGGTAAGAGTTCAAAAAGTTTGTATTTATAAAGAGCAAAAAAAGATAACACTCCGGTGGTTATAAAGGAACAGGATATTATATTGATATTTTTAAAGATGTTGGTAAATAGATATAGAATATAAAAGACGGAGGGAATGATTGCTGCCGCAAAAACAATTTTAATTTGAGATTTATATTTAAAATTAACAGATTTAGAAAAACGGAGCATTATAAGAAAAACCATTATAATGCAAATCAACGTGTACCCTCTGTTGATAAATAACCAAGGACCTCTTTCAAATGTAAGAAAAGAAATATTGCCTGTGGAACTTACAGCAAACGTTTTAAAGACAAGGTGATGCATTTGGTTTGTTAATATGAGTAAAAACGTTAAAAAGGGAGTCAGCAGATAAGCAAAGAGGAATGGTTTTTTTAAATATTTTTCTGAATCTGTATAAGAAAAAACAAAGATTAACCATAAAGCAGGTATAAATGTGTTGCCTATATATCTTACATTTAACCAGAAACGTTTATCAATAAAACTTGTGAAATATAATTCATTGGCGTACCCTATATTTGACAAAAAAATGGCAAGCATTAACAATGAGAATACTTTTATTAAAGGTGTGAAACCTAACCTTTCAATTGATAGGAAAATTACTAATAAAGATACTCCTGCTGATAAAAATAAAAAAAAACTTAAAATATTCATTTCCATTTGAAGTAGCTCCTTGTTGTAAATACCTAAAATTCAACTATTTGCTCATTGTTTACAAGGTGTTAGTTACATAGTTTATTGAACTCTTGTTAATATAAATTCAAACAACTGTTTTTAAGTTTTTCCTAAAAATAAAGTTAACCATAAAGGAATCGTAATAAGAGAAAATATGTGTGTTGTTAAAACAGCAGATGCAGCAAATTCAGAATCAGAACCATACGTTTCACTTAAAGGAACACTTGAAACAGCAGAAGGCATTATTGCAACAACAAGAAGAACCATTCGTATATCAGGTGAAAAAGGTAAGATGTGTAATAATAAAATAGCAAATAGAGGTATAACAACAAGTCTTAAAGTTACAAGATAACCTTGTTTTAATGTTAGCAGATGTTGGCTATTTAAATCTGCTATCTTGTTTCCAGCAATGAACATTGCAATAGGAATAGCTGCTTTACCAAAAATTTCTATTACAGAGAAAAAAGAGATGAATGTTTCAGATAGAACACTATCAGGCATAAAAACAATATTGTAGTTCTGTAATAACCCTTTAATTACTATAACTAATATTGCGGAAAAAATTGCAATCATAGGTACACTAAAAAGTTTTTTTAAATTTTCTCTTTTAAATTTATTGCCTGTTAACGCAAGGATACCAAGTGTCCATACAGATATTTCAGAACCTAATGTTGAAAAAATAAGTTTTGCAACTCCCGGTTCACCCCATAACATAAGAATAATTGGTAGTGGTAGAAAAGAATAGTTGTTAGTGGTGCATTGGAAGGCAAACTGGTTTTTTTCTTTATCAGAGGAGAACTTTATAAATCTTACAGCAATAATTCCTACAATGTACCCAGTAGCCATAATAACAAATATCCCAACGGGGAGAGACCAGTTTTGGATAATAGTTTTTAGTGTGAAACTATTTATTAAAGATGTGAAAATAAGAGCAGGATAAAAAAAATTGGTAATAAGTTTGGACATCTGACTTGATGTATTATCATCAACAGCATTAAGTTTGCGAGCAAGTATTCCTGCACCGACCATACAAAATATGGCGATAATTCTTATAAAGAGTTTAATAAACATAACTCAATAATTTTATCATAAATTGGGGAGAATTCCAAATAAATCGTGCTCTGTTGAGCCTATAATCTTGACTTTCTTTATATCTCCGTTTACGATTTTTTTTGTCTTTGTCTCAATATAAACATTACCATCAATTTCGGGTGCATCAAATTCTGATCTTCCTACATAAAAATCGTCTTCTTTTCCTTCTACAAGAACTTTTAAAGTTTTACCAATAAATTTTTCAAGATTTCTTTTTGATATATCCTTCTGTATCTCCATTAAAATTCTTTCTCTTTCAAGTTTTACTCTCTTTTTTATCTGTTCTTTTAGTTTGAAAGCCTCTGTTTCTTTCTCTCTTGAATATTTAAATACACCCAATCTATCAAACTTTTTTTCTTTGACAAATTCAACAAGTTTTTCAAAATGTTCATCTGTTTCGCCTGGGAAACCAACAATAAATGTTGTTCGTAACCGTATTTCAGGGACGGTTTCTCTTATATTATCAATAAGTTTTCCATAATCTAAAACAGGTCTATTCATTTTTTGCAGAATTTCAGGATGGATGTGCTGAAGTGGAATATCAATATATTTACAAATATTCTTCTCTTTCTGAATAATGTCTAAAACATTTTTAGTTATATGAGCTGGATGAGAGTACATAATTCTTATTCGTGGAAATTTTAGTTTTGCAAGTTTAGAAAGAAGGTTTTCTAAACCATTCCTGTTTCCAGTGTCCCATCCGTAACTTGATGTATCTTGGGCTATAATAATGAGTTCTTTTATTCCCATTTCTAAAAGGCTTTCTGCTTCATTTAATATATCTGACTCTGACCTGCTTGTAAGTCGTCCTCTCAATTTTGGTATAAGACAATAACTACATAAATTGTCACACCCTTCAGAAATCTTTATATATGCGTAAGGGTATGTAGAGACAAGTCGCGGGGAACAGTTAGGAGATATGTTGGGAATAACATTGTATGAGGTTATACGTGAATTGCTCTTGACTTGCTCAACAACTTTGACAGTTTCTTCAGGGTTACTTATACCAGAAATACCATCGACACCATTTAGTTTAAAAAGTTCTTCCCCATACCTCTGAACAAGACACCCACAAACAACAATCTTTTTGTGTTTATACTGGTTGTTGTCAGTAAAATATTTTATTGCAGCCTTAGATTCTTTTACAGCACTTTTCAAAAACGCACAGGTATTAATAATAATAATATCTGCTATATCTGGGGAGTCTGTCAGGATATATTCTTTTTCACCAAGCAGAGCCATAATATTTTCAGAATCTACAAGGTTTTTGGGACAACCAAGACTTAAAAGATATATTTTTTCCATTATTTAGGTATAAGTTTGAGGGTTAAGGCTAATATTGTTACAAAAGCAGTTAAAAGTATCAATATAATAAATATGAATTTCTTTTGGTTTGATGGAAAAACATTTTTTATCTTGCTATTATTTTTCCCATTGTCTTGAACTTCTTCTTCGACCGACATTATGTCATTTAGATATTTATTAATAGTAGCTGAGTCTATCTTCAGATATGTAGAATAGAGTCGTATATATCCTTTTAAATGAACCTCGCTAGGAAACTCAGACCACGTGCCTTCTTCAATCATTTTAATAAATTTTGCAGGAATGTAGGTATCTTCAAATATCTGTTCAACAGATATGTTTCTCTCTATTCTAATATTTTTTAAAAGTTCATTAAGGGGTTTGTTGGTTTCCATTATTATTACTCACTAACACTTCTCTTGGTTTACCTTCTATGTAAGGACCAAGAAGCCCTTCTTCATCCATCTGTTCAACAAGCCGAGCTGCTTTATTAAAACCTATCTTTAACCGTCTTTGAAGCATTGATATTGAGGCTTTTTTTGTGGTTAAAACGATTCTCCTTGCTTCTTGATAAAGTTCATCTTCTTCACTACTTTTTTCGTCAAATGTTGTTATATCAAGTTCTTTATGTTTCTCTTGTTCTTCCATTATCTCCATTTCATATTCAGGAGGTTTCTGGCTTTTTATAAAATTACATATTACTTCTATCTCTTCATCTGATACTAAACATCCTTGTATTCTTGTAAGAAGTGAACTACCTGGAGGTATAAAGAGAAGGTCGCCTCTGCCTAAAAGTTTCTCTGCCCCAATTGTATCAAGGATAGTACGTGAATCAAACTTTGAAGTAACCTGAAAAGATATTCTGCAAGGTAGATTTGCTTTAATTACTCCTGTGATAACGTTTACCGATGGTCTCTGTGTGGCAAGTATAAGATGAATGCCTGCCGCTCTTGAAAGTTGAGCAAGTCGGATTACCCTTGTTTCTATCTCTTTACGGGCTATCATCATCAAGTCGGCAAGTTCGTCTATTACAACCACAATGTAAGGCATTGGTTCTTTTCTTTTTATAGAATTATATTTTTCAATATTTCTTGCCTTTACTTCTGAGAATATTTTATACCTTCTCTCCATTTCAGATATAAGCCATTTTAGGGTATTGACAGCCTTTTTAACATCTACTACAACAGGGCATAGCAAATGAGGTAACCCATTGTAAGATATAAGTTCTACCATTTTTGGGTCTATCATAATAAATTTTACTTCTTCTGGAGTTGCTTTGTAAAGTATTGAAGCTATAAAAGAGTTAAGACAGACAGTTTTTCCAGAACCGGTAGCACCAGCGATTAAAATATGAGGCATATTTTTTAAATCGTTTATTACTGGTTTTCCCATTATGCTTTTACCAATAGCGATAGTGAGTTTAGAAGAATTTTTTTGAAACTCTCTGCTTGTTAGTATTTCTCTAAGATATACTGTTGATATCTCTCTGTTAGGTACTTCTATTCCTAATGTTGATTTGTTTGCAAGGGGAGCAACCACTCTTATGGTTGTTGTTTTAAGGTTCATAGCAAGATTGTCTTGTATTTTATAAACCTTCTGGATAGCAACACCTGGCGCAAGTTGAACCTCAAACATAGTTACCCTCGGTCCAGTATTAATCTGAACGACTTCTCCCTCTATACCAAATTCAAGAAGTGTTTCTTCAATAACTTGAGCGTAAAGATCAAAATCTTCTTTTGTTTCTTGTTGTACTGGGGCATTTGCTTTTAATATAGACAAAGGAGGGAGTTTATAATCTTTTGCTTTTGTAATTGGGCTCGGAAGTTTTATTGGAGGTTCTTGAACTTCTTCTTTTATAGGAGCAGGATGTACTTCTTTCTTCTCTGGTGGTAATGTTGGTTTTCTTATCTTTTTGATAGGTCTTTTTGTATCAGTAGTTGTTTCTGTTTGTTTAGGTAAAGGAATCTTTTCTTGTCTAATCGCACCATAGTTTTGAAAAATTATTCTGAATGGGTTAATAAAGATTTTGTAACCTAACCCCAAAAAACCGATACCTAAAACAATAAGTAGAAGGTATATTCCGTTTTCTCCAAAATATACCTGTAAAGATGGTCCAAGAGTAATTCCAATCAAACCACCAGAAAAATTATAATTATTCTTTATTTCCCAAAATATAGAAACACTTAACATTAGTCCAACAGAACTCAATGTTTTAATCCAAAAATTAGTAGGGTCTCCCCATATAGCGTTTACTCCAAAGAAAAGTAGAATAAATATTATAATAAAGGCAGTCTTTCCAAGAAAAAAGAATAAAAAACTTGCAAGTATAGCACCTATCTTTCCACCAAAATTTATGATAGTGTCATTTATTGGAGAACCGATATTTGAAAAAGCAAAAGAAGGGTCGTGAGCATCGTACGAAAAAAGGCATAAAAATATATAAAGGGCAAACCCAAATAACAGAAAACCCTTGACCCATCTTTCGATTGTTTTTCTTTCCATTTGTTTTAATATACCATTAAATTAGCGAAAAATCAATTCTCCTTTCTCCTTGTGGTTATACCTTAAAGGTTTATCTTGATTACTATTGAGGGAGATATGGATAAATGGTGAGAGGATTGTGAAGGTGGGTGTTTTTCTTGTGATTATTCTAATAATTATACTGATATTTTCTATTTGTTAATTTAGAGATACCTTCTGAAGCAATGTTTCTTTAACTTTTTCTCCAGTTATTTTTTCCCAGCTTTTGGCATAATATTCAAGCTGTTTTTTATAAGCAGATTTACGGGACGAATCCTTATCAAAATCGTCTGTCTTCCAATCTACAATAACCCATTCATTATTTTCTTTAAAAAGAGCGTCTATAATTCCTGAAACTAACTCGTTACTCTCCTTGTTCCATAGTGACAAAGGAACCTCGAAATATTTTATTTCTGCCTTCTGAAATCTATCCCAAAGTTCACTTTGCATCAGGTTGTTTATTTCATCAATCAATTTTTCGATATGTTTTTCAGAAATTCCTTCTTCTCTTAGCCATATAGGCACAAAAGTCTTTAGGTTATCTGCTTTACCTTTACCGCACAACTCAATTGCTTTATGAACAATTAGTCCCCATTTAATACCTTGTCCCAAACTCTCGCTGAAAGAAGTATCTTTATGTGTGCTATCAGTTACTGAAGAAATTTTATATGAAGTCTCTTTCAACATATTTATTTTGTTTTCTATTTCTGTAGTTTCTTCAATTAATTGTTCCTTAGCAATATTGAAAGTTTCTTTTGACAAAGGGTTATAGGGTGGTATTTTCAGTTCTTCTGCATCTTGGATATACTCAGAAAAAGCGTTCCAAGTCCTTCTTCTATCTCCTTGATTATAGGCACTTATAACAACAGCGTTTCTGGCTCTTGTAATTGCAACATAATCAAGCCGTTCTATTTCTGCAGTTTCATACTTTTTTTCTTCGTCTGCTTTTGGTTCCCAATTAGTAGGTTGTGCAATAATTTCTTTGCTATAACTACTACTCGGTTGAGTAAAACAGAAATACCCTAAAGATTTGTCCTCGTGACGTTTAACAGAAAGAGTTATTGGGTGTTCTTTTGAATCATCAAGAGGGTCTGCAAGAATTACTATATTTGCTTCTAATCCTTTTGCCTTGTGTAGGTTCATTATTCTTACTGCTTTTGAAGTTGCCGGGAAAAGACCCATCTCTTCTTTATCTGTGTTACGTAGTTCTCCCATATATTTTACAATTTCAACAAAACCAGCACCTGTCTGGATTCTGTATTGTCTTAAAAGATTAATAGACTTAAAAATGTTACCACATCTGGTTGCACCCATATCAAGAGAAGCTGCTAAAGGTATTATGCCAGTATCTTCTATGATAGTTTCAATGGCTGCTAAAGGTTCAAGGTTGTGAATACATTTTGAATAAATTTTTAATTTTTTAAACGCTTCTTTTATAGAAACAGGGTGTTCTTCTTTGGTATCTTCAAAAATCTTGAAACTACCGCCTTGTTTAACAAAACTGTATAAATCTCTGTCGCTTACACCAAAAAACTGTCCTCTCAAAACAGCTAAAAGTGCTGCAGAGTTTTTTGAATCTGCCAAAGCAGAAAACAACTTATAAAGTTCATACAGTTCGTTAGACAATCTAAATTTCTCTCCACCTGAAATTTCATAAGGAATACCAAGGTTTTCAAGCGCTATTGCGTACAATGACAGGTTTTTTTTCCTCTTTGTAAGAATCATAAAATCGCCAGGTTGCGCATTAGCATTAATATTTGCGATTTTTTCCTTATCTTCTCGGGCAATTTGCAACTGGTCATCAATACATAACTTTATCCAGGAGGCTATCCTTTTTGCGTCTTCCTTTGCAACTTCAATAGGTCTATTCTTCTCTACTTCCGGTACAACTTGCTTAAAAATTCCTGCCAACTTGGCTGCTTCAGGCATTG
Source organism: bacterium (assembly GCA_023230585.1). Lineage (NCBI taxonomy): Bacteria > bacterium. Next base: position 5,729 of record JALNXB010000048.1, on the reverse strand, counting down.
GTCTTATAATATGTATTGGAACGAAACTTGCCTGGTACTTGCTACTGTCTGTTGGAAATACGTCTTTAAAAACAGTTTCAGTAATATCTTTGATTGGCTGTAGCGACCTAAAATTTGATACAAGTTGAAGAGTTTCACCACCGTTTTTTTCTATAAGAGATTTTGTTATATTATAGATATCTATATCTGCTCGGCGAAACCTGTATATACTCTGTTTGGGATCTCCAACTATAAAAAGTGCTCCTTTTCTTGGTACTGTTTTACGCCAGTTGTTTTCGGAATTCTCTATACCTGCCAATAACATTATAATTTCTGCTTGTATTGGGTCTGTATCTTGAAACTCATCAACCATAAGGTGTGTTATCTTTTTTTTGAAATAAGTTCGAACTTCATTATTGTTCCTTAAAAGGAGAGCAGTTTGCATAAGTAAATCCTGAAAATTTAAGAGCGAACGTTCTTTTCGCCATTCTGCATAACTGTCAACGCCCTTTAAGGTAAAATCCAACAAAGGTTTATGCAAATATTCTTTCCACTCTTTTAAAAAGGGTTTTACGATATCAGATTGAATATTTTCCATCATTGCTTTACATTCTAAGGCGTTCTCTTTAGAATCCCATCTTCTCTGGGTAACCCCTGTGTTTTTATCCAACTTTTTAAGTACAGATATAAAGAAGATATCATCAGATATGTCACCGTTATCAATCATATTGAGAGCGCCTACAACCATCTTTTGAAGAGTGTCCCATTCTGGAGAGGGTTCTTTGTTAGGCATTTTGTCTCTTATGGCACGAAGTTTATTTTCCAGTTCTGTTCTTGTTTCAGGAAAAGAAGGTTTGGGCACCTTCTCCACCGCCTTCTCAACATCAGGATATCTAATAAGTTCAACATATATATCATTTAAGTTGCTCGGTGAAACTCCTAATGCCTCAAGTCGTTCTAAACTTTCAGGGTCACAAGAAGCCTGCTTTTCAAGAAAAAATGGCCAGAAGTGTTTAGCGTTTATAACATTTTCTTCTTCTTCCAAACTTTGGAATTCAGGGTCTAGCTCGGCTTCTACAGGTCGTTCCCTAAGAATATCCGCACAAAAAGCATGGATTGTATTTACAGATGCACGTTCAAATTCTTTTAGGGCTTTATTAACACGGTGTTTTTCTTCTTCAGGTATTTCTAAACAATAGAGTTTTTCTAATTCCACCTGGAGTCTCTCACGTAGTTCTGCAGAGGCTTTTTTTGTGAAAGTAACCGCTACCACGTTCTCAAGATTAGCATGTCCGTACCTTAATAATCCTATCATACGTTTTACAAGACTTTCTGTTTTTCCCGACCCAGCCCCAGCTTCTATAAAAAAATTAGTTTCAAAATCACTTTCTATTCGTTTCCTTGCTTTTGCATCTGGTAAAATATTTTTATTCATAGTTTTTAAGTTTTTTCCAATCATTTAGCATAATATTCTCTTGATTTTCGAGCTTCTTATCTATATTCTTTCTTGTTTTTTCCGCACCGCATATATCAATATAGTTACAGAACTTGCAAGGAGCGCTAAATCCCTTATCACTCTTTAAATCTCTTGCCATAAAAACACCATTTTTAATTATATCAAGCAAAATATTAAGCGTTTTTTTCCATTCATCGTTTACAGGATAACCAAATTTTCCTTGCGACCCTCTCCCCATACCTTTTTCTGTTGGGAAAAGATATCCCGAGTTAACTATTTTAGCGTCAGATTTGCCTTGCTCTTGTTTTAAAATATATTCAGCGGCAACAGCGTATAGGCAGTGCTGCATTTGTTCACCGCCCTTAGTTGTTTCTGATTCTCTGTAATTTGTTGCACTTCCTGTCTTGTAATCCCATACAGAGTATTGGTCATTGGACTCGTTGTCAATTCTGTCTATCTTACCCTGTAAATGGATTGTTTTGTTGTCACCTACATCTATCTCAAATGAACTTTCTTTACCAAAAACGATTTCACAGAAGACTGGTTTGCCAAGTTTTTCATTTAACCGGAGGAAATATAACATATCTTTTTCCATCTGCTGACTATCTTTTTTAAAAACCATTTCGCTTTGAGGAGGTATTAGTTGTTTATATTCTTCAATCGTTTTTTGGAGGATGTTTTTAAGTAAATTATGATGTTTTTCTTTATCAACAACATTATCCTTAATAATTTTAACGGTAAAACGGTAGAAGACTTCATGGATTAACCTACCTTTCTCGATTGGGTCTAACCAAACGGTTATATCTTTTGGAGTTTCCTCCGGGATTCTAACTTTAAGAACGTTTTCAACAAAATATAAGAATGGACATTTAGCAATTTTTTCTAAACCTGTACTTGACATAACAATAGATTTATTTTCGCGTGGGTCAAGTTTTGTGTCTTCTGATTTTACCCATCCGTCGTATTCTGTAAAACTGTTACTTTCCCTGTTTGCGTATGCACAAGTTCCTTGAGCTGTTTGAGTGAAAACATCTTCTAAAATCTTTCGGGCATCTTTTAAACGTTGATTTTCTACAATATTGGAGAGCCACCAATCTGTGCTGTCAATAAATGTTTTTCCATCAGGTCCTTTTTGAAACCCAACAGGGTCACCAATTGCGTTGGATAAGTTATGGTAATTTGCAGAAACATTGCCAGTTTTAAGCCGATACACCTGTAGAAGAATTGAAGAGGGAAAAGTTTGTCTGTCTTCAAGTATATCATAAGAAGAGTAACTAAAAGTTACCTTGCCTCTCAACCCAGAAATTAAAGATGCCATCCCATATAATTCTTTTGCTGAGATTTCGGGTGAAAGTTCTAGTGAGGTGTTTAATGTTGTTCTCTCTTCATCAAGAAGTATCGGATCTTGCAACTCCCTAACAGGGAAACGGTTATCGTCAAGCCCAACTATAAAAGTATTACTTCTCCCTGTTTTACCTCCAAACTTATAATGTGAGATATGAATATGTCCTGGTTTAGGGTTTGATTTTTCTATTCTAATTCCAGATACCATATTGAATATTTTTTCTAACGCTTCATCCCAATCTATATAAGAAGTTATTATTTCTGAAACAATATCCAACTGCTCCATCACCTCTGTTTTAAAGTTAGCATCCAGTGCGTTTGTAATGCGAACATTCTTCTCCAGAAATTTTTTACACGCATAGCAGAACTTAGGAAATTCAACTTTACCTTCATTTGTAGAGGGTATTAGCAACAATATTTCTTTACATAATTGTTTAAGTACTTGAAGATTTTCCGCTCTATTTTTATAATATTCAGCGGTTTCATTTCCCTCTTTTTCCATTTGAAATGCAATTTCATTGCTTTCATCAATTTTTTTCTTAAGTATAGGTATATAACGGTCTTTCTGCCACCCAACACCAGAAATTCTTAAGAGATGCCCTAACGTTGAAGGGCTTGGAGCGCCCTTTTCTTCTATAAGAGTATGTTGAAATGAACCTGACTCAAGTATATTTCGCAAGTATATTTCTTGAAAATCATTTTTTATCCATAGGAGAAACATCCTTAAAGCCTGACCTGTTTTTGTTATATAATAAGGGAGACCATCAGCGAAAGTAGCAGGTATTCCTGTTTTTTGACAAGCAGAATAAATGATATCTACATAATCTTTCAAGTCAGTAAATACAATTTCTACTTGGTCTGCAGGCAATTTATTATCCATTATCCTTCTTAAGGCTTCTCTAATTTCATTTTTACAACCTAAACCGCTAAATATATTTATTGTTTTATCATTGAAAGGTGAAGGGGCAGAAGTTGGTTTAAAAAGCCATTCAGTTCTTTCAATATCGCTATTGCAGTTTGTATTAGAAGAAAATTCAAATTTAGGATAAAGTTTAGGTCTGCTGAGCCCTGCAACATTGTCTTGTTCAATAATTTCGTAGTTATTTGAAATTTTTTCAATGAGTGTTTGTTCGATAGGGTAAAAGGATGTATTTGATAGTAGGAATATTTTCTTTTCTCTGTAACTTTGAAAATCTTCAACTGCTTTTGTAGCCAAGGTGATTACGCCTGGATTGTCAATAAAATAGTTCTCTTTTAGAAAATTTTCATAACCAGAAAGTAGTAACGAAATATCTTTTGCTTTCTGTTCATTAACAGTATCCATCCCATTTATTGAATCTGAATTTAACCCATTATATCGAAGTTCAATAAATGTTTTGGTTAGGGCTTCTATAATCCCTTTGTTTACAGTTCTTTTTTCAAAATATTGAAGGTCTTTTTTTTCTGCTAATTGGTTGAAAATTCTGTCGATAATCGCAAATGTTGCTTTATGGGGTATATGTCTTATCTTTTCAGTAATAAGATAATGGTTGACTAAATCGACTGCAATATCCACGGTAGTGATGGGTTTGAAATTTACCCATCCACCTTTTGCTCTTGTTAGAGATTCTAAAATTTGCGTGCCTATACTATAGTTGGGAACTACTAAGAGTTTTTCGTTATGAGGGTATTTGTTTACGATTTTTATGAGAGATTCTGTTTGGCGATTAAATTTCATTTTTATGTATTTGAGTTTTTAAAAGATCGTTACTCTTTATGAATATATAATATTCTTATAAAGTTTAATAGTCAAACTTAATTGAGAATTACAAGTTAATTGAGTAGTAAATATAAACAAAACACAGCAATGTCAATGATGAGAGTGTGCTCTGGTTTTGTCCTGAGTGTGCCCAAGTGGTGTTTTAGTGCGGAGGTTTGCTTGTTGTCTTTACCATTATTGATTTTATCTGTCTTGCTATTGAAAATAAAACCTTCTAATTATATAATATTGTTTAAGTAAAAACTTAAGCAATAAACCTAAACGGAGGAGATATGAAAAAAATTAAGTTTTGTCTTATATTTATAATGATCTTTGCTGTAACGGCTTTTTCTGATTCAAATGAAGAACTTGCAGGTAGAATAAAACACGCCGAAAAAACTCTTAAATATTTTACTGATGCACCTGATAGCGCTATACCTTGTCAACTCTTGCACGATGCTAACGCTGTTATATTTTTGAGACAGTATAAGCTTGGTTTTGTGCTTGGAGCTAAAGGTGGTAACGGGATTGTCTTGGCAAAAGATAGAAATACAGGAAAATGGAGTCCACCCGCTTTTATAGCTACAGCAGAAGGAAGTTTTGGGTTTCAAATTGGTGGGAAAGTAGTTGATGCGATTTTACTTATAATGAATAAGGAAGGGTTGGATTTACTACTTAAATCTCGTTTTAAAATAGGGGGCGAAATTTCAGCAGCAGCGGGTCCTGTTGGTAGAGAGGCAGGCGCTAAAATAGGTGTTCCTGCATCTGGAATACTTATATACTCTAAAGCTCAAGGATTGTTTGCTGGGATATCTTTTGAAGGCGGGGTTATTGCTAGCGACGACAAATCTAACCAAAAGTTTTATAATGATGAAGATATAAAAATTAGAGATATTCTTACACGAGAAAAGGTGGAGATGCCTGAAGTGGCGAAACCTCTTATAAAAGAACTTGAAGAGTACGAAAACAAATATAAAGAAACTCATAATAACTCTGATTAATTTTGAGGGTAATTCCCTGATATGTCATTCCGGACTTGATCCGGAATCTTGTTTTTCCTGCTACCAGCGTGGGTTAAGGGGCAAAAAAGTATGTGGTGTCTACTCACTCTGGTACTACGGCGCATACACCTTCTACGCCACAATCGGGCACTCTGAGAACTCACCCTTCTGCATATAAAGCATCTCCGAAGGGTTTAACAGGCTCAGAGTA
>JALNXB010000047.1 GCA_023230585.1 bacterium | reverse complement strand
TTTCGTTAAAAAAGTATGTGTTTAGGAACGAATTACGAGGTGCTAACCGACGCTTTTTGTCGTTGCGAAGGAACGCTTTGTGTGACTGCGGCAATCCTCGTTTTTATCCTATACACTATTGTTTACCCCCATTCCTTTTCCGCCTACGGCGAGATTGCCACGCCAAAAAACGCCCTCCTACGCCAAGGTATACCTGCCGAAGCTTGTAGTCTAGCGTAGGTTGGCTTTGGCGGATAAAGCTCGCAAGACAAACTACAAAAGACGGAATAGGGGGCTGTTAACAAAAGGTTCAAGCCTTTTGTTCTACTGCTCTGAGCCTGTTAAGCCCTTCGGAGACGTCTTTGCGCAGAAGGGTGAGTTCTCAGAGTGCCCGATTGTGGCGTAGAAGGTGTATGCGCCGTAGTACCAGAGTGAGTAGACATCACATACTTTTTTTATCCTTTTAACAGTAATTCAATTACGTATATTTCAAGGGCTTCATAGTTTCTTTCTGCAACACATTTCTTCTGAAACTCGTAATCAAACTTATCAACCTTTTCTTCCAGCATTTTAACAATTTTAATACTGTTGTCAATATGTCTGTAACAATCTTCAATCCTTTGTGTTCTCATTGCTTTAACATCAAGGCCAATATACTCGCCGTTGCTTCCGTAGTTGTTCTCTTTAAGAACCTTTATCTGGTTGAATGCTTGCCTTAAATTTTCAACACCAAAAGATTTATCTTGGTCAAATTTTATCCCATTCTGGTCGTTTAAGTGGACACTCCAGAGTTTTCCCATTGCAAGTCCGTATGCTATTTCCATTGCTGGGTCAAGTCCTGCAAGGGTTGCGTGTGCAGATTCTAACAATCCACCAACTCTTGAAGGGTCTTTTGTTTGAGAAGATATTCCCATAACGTGTCCCAATGTTGGGCAAAAACTTCTGTCGATAGGTTCGTTTGGTTTGGGTTCTATGAGGACTTTTATTTGGCTATCGTAATCGAGCATTTGGTTTATTGCTTGAATAATTATTTTAACATTTTCTACTGGGTTTTTACTTTCAAAACAGAGTGTCCCTTCACGAGCAAGCCAAAGAACAAGTTTATCGCACCCGAGTTCTTTTGCAATATCTATAGAGCGGTGCGCTCTCCACATAGCGTACTCTCTATCAGACTTAGAGTTAGAGGTGAACCCACCATCAATAGTTTCAGGGGCAAGCCATAGTCGTGGAGCAACAAATTCAGCTGCCATACCTACTTTGTCAAGAAACGCCCTAACTTCACGAGCTTGAGCTTTTATTTCGGTTTCGTTCATTTTAGCTATTTCTGGGACAGCGTCGTCGTCATGAAATTGTACACCTGATAAACCGAGTTCTTTAAACTTGTAAACTTTTTCTTCAAATGTAATAGATTTTCTTACTTCTGGTCCAAAAATATCAGCACCTTCGTGTACGTTCCAAGGTCCAGCTGAGTATCTAAACATAATGCCTCCTTACTTGCCTTTGTTTGTGCAAGATTATGATTTTTACTTCGTAATATTTTATCTTACGAAGAGTTAACTTTAATATAATTTATGAAAAACTTTCTTTAACCAAGTTATCTGTATCTGTTATTAACTGTTTCCAGGATTCCTTGCTGTGAGTATAGTTAGGACCGTAATAGAAAGGGGGTGCTTCAATAGTGGCTGCCCATTTAAATTTTATTTTAACCATACCCTGAAAAATGTTTTTCCAGTTTATTAGACCTTTACCGGGAGCAAGGTGAGAATCTGTGTATCCTGCGTTATCTTGAAGGTGTACTGCTACAAGGCGTTTTGACATTACTTCAAATAATTTTTCAGGTCCTTCTTGACCTAATGAAACGTGTGCATGGCCAGTATCAAGACAGAAACCGCAGTTGGGATGAGAAAATCTTTCAATAAAAAGTTTGAAATGGCTCGGTTTGGAGCCAAACCTGTTGTTATCATCGCCAGGCAACATATTTTCTATTGCTATAACCACGTTTTCTTTTTCTGCAATTTCAAGTAAGACTTCCATACTTTTGCTCATCTGAGAAATGTACCTGTCAACACCTTCTTTATCAACATTATAAGAAGTGGTTGTTGGGTGTAGTATTACTGCCCTGCATCCTAATAAGGAAGCGTTATATATCATTTTACTTTGTATTTGAACTGCTTTTTCCCTGATAGTTTCATATAAGGCACATATATCGCCCTCTAAACCATTGGGAAGGTGGAAAGTTTCTAACCTTAAAGCATTTTTTTGGTATTTATCTTTAATGGCAACAATCTCTTCTTCGGATCTGTTTATAACCCAGCCAACGTTTGCTTCTACTGAAGCAATGTTAGCGTAATGACAAATAGATATGATTTCTTCATGCGTTTTTCCACCGAAATGAGAACCTCTTACAGCCCAACTCCATAATTTTTCCATTCGAGACTCCTATTTTATTACTGTTTTGTGCCTTCAACGTTCCAGTTTACCATCCTGAACTTGTTTCAGGATTTCTAATTTAATCCACTTAACAATAGTAGTAAAAAAAACGAGATTCCGGCTCGAGTACCTCCGAGGAAATTGCTTCGCATATCGTCGCAAAGACGGAATATTCTTTAATAACAATATATTATATTGGGATGTAAAAATCAAGTTTTTTGCAAAAATATTCCTACATTTATAAGATTAAATGTATATGTAAAGAAAAGCTAGCCTGTTAAAATAGCCATACATATTAACCCTAAAGTAAACCCCCAACCAAAAGTGTTTATTGTTGGTAAATATTTTTTGAGAATAAACCCTAAAGATACAAGAATGACGAAAAAAAGTAACCTTAATAGTTTGCCTTTTGTTAAAACAGGCATTGGTACATTACCTACTTTTTTCTTTTTCTTCTTTGCCATAAGTTCTCCTATTTTAAATAACTTTTATATGGTATTATAGCATATAATGTAAAGAAGTTTATATTACAATAAAATATAATTTAGGAGGTTAAAATGCCAAATCTAAAAAAAATACCTAATTTATCTTATGATAGTTTTATGAAGTTTGAAGAGGTAACAAATTTTCTTTATTCTTTAGTAGAAACACGTCCTGACTTATGTAAACTTGGTTCTATTGGAACTTCCAGAGAAGGGAGAAAACTTCATCTGCTTACTGTTACAGATTTTAAAAGCGGCAAACCAGAAGATAAACCAGCTTATCTTATACACGGAAATATACATTCAAACGAGTTAGCGGGTACACACGCTTCTCTCTACACGGCTATGAGGTTAGTTAAAGAGGAGCCAGAACTTCTAAAACGTATAACTTTCTACATTATACCTCGGCTAAATCCAGATGGAGCAGAATTTGCTGTTACTACCCAGGGTAGAGTTAGAAGCAGAATAGATAAAAGTATAAGATTAACAAATAATCTTTATCAACAAGATATTGATGGTAACGGAATGATTTTATCAATGAGGCGAGAACATCCAGATGGAGCGTTAATTAAGGACCCTAAAGATGATAGGTTGATGATTAGAAGAAAATTTAATTCTAAAGGTCCTTTTTATAAAGTATATCCTGAAGGCATAATCCATAATTGGGATGGTAGCGAAAATATAAAAATAGGAGGGCGTTCTTTCGATTGGAATAGAAACTGGTCTTATGACTGGCGTCCTGAGCCAGAACAGTCTGGGTCTGGTGATTTTCCTTTTAGTGAATTAGAAATGAAATGTATTGCAGAATTTATACATAGCAGAAAGAATATTTTTGGTATTCTTGGGTATCACACAGGTCCAGAAGCTGTGTTAAGACCTCCATCTACAGGAAGTGATTCTGATATTAACGAAGAAGATTTAATTATGATGGAAGAACTTGCTCAGATAGGTTCTAAAGAAACAGGGTTTCCAGTAATCCCAGTAATAAAATACCATAAGGTAAATAGGCGTGACAATAATCTTAGAGGCCATTTTCATAATTTTGGGTATCATCATCTTGGGTTGTTTGTATTTGAGTTTGAGTTGGGGGTTCTTACCAATAGTGCTGGAATATCTACAGAGGAACAGTTTAAAGCAGTAAAAGAAGAAGATATTGTAGAGATATCAAGAAAACTTGCTAAATGGATAGATACTCAAAAGAATAAAGAAGAGTTTTTTGTAAATTGGAAAAGATTTGTTCATCCTCAGTTGGGCGAAGTGGAGATTGGAGGATTACGTAGTACTTATGTAGGGAACCCATCTTTAAGCAAATTAGAAGAAATCTCTAAAAGAACATATAGTTTTACTATTAAACATTCGGAGATGCATCCAAATGTTTTAATTGAAGAGATAAAAACAGAATCTGTTGGAGATGGTATTTATAGAATAAGAGCGGCAGTAAGAAATAACGGGGCGTTACCTACCAATATTACTAATAAAGGTAAATCTTTAAAAAGGTTACAAACTGTTCAGGTTGAATTTGTTCTTTCAGAAAAATCAAAACTTCTTTCTTTAACTTCTTTCTATGATTTAGGGCACCTGCCTGGTATTAGCGGTAATAAGGTAGAATGGTTTGTTTCCTCAAAAGGTAAACGGTTAGGTAGTATTCTTTTAAAAGCAGGCACAGGTGGCAACCAGAAGTACGAAATAACTGTATAGTTAAGTGTAAATTATTTAGTCTTCTTTTGGGGGGATTCTATAATTATTGCCAGAGTGTCGCCCTTGCTGCGTAAGGATGCGTATCAGCCAGATCAACATCACAAAACCTTTTGTTATGACCGTATGAATAAAGATATCCGCTGACAGGTGCTTTTATTTTGATAGTTTTAAGTGTTCTGTCGCTAAAGATTACCCCAAGAATACTTCCTTTTTTCACATAGTCGCCATTGGAAAGACCATTCTCTACAAATAGTCCGTTTTCAGGTGCTGTGACAGTAACTTCTTTTGAGTTTTTATCTTTAAATATGACTGTTTCATCGAGCCCTTCAGGTTTGCCTTTGAACATTTCAAGATACTTAGAACAGTTGCCTAACATCCTTACGCCCCTCTCCACTTCTTTTTCTACGATAATATACTGTCCAGAAAATTCCATATCAAAACTGATTCTGCCTGTTGCTTCAAATAGTGTGCTTAGAAGATACGGAGGTTTGGAAAGTCCGGGTTTTTCAGGACTGAGTTTGTTGATATATATCGCAGGAAGTGCGGCTGCTTTTACAAAATCAAGTATTTTTTCATTATCGCTACTAAGACCAGTAGTAATAAGAAAACGCTGCTAACAGTGCATATCTATTAGGTGTGTTGCCTGTTTTACAAGTTTGTTAAACAGAATATTTGTTATCTGTTCTGCCTCGTTTCCTTTTGGGTTTCCAGGCCAAGTGCAGTTTATGTTGTCGCGAAGGTCAAACCTAAAAATTTTCCTTTCTTCGTCCCATATCTCCTTGCCTTTAGGGTGTGCACGGGTTGAAATTATATGAGGCCTTCTGTTCCACAGAGCAAGAGGGTTGGCAAACGGAACAAGAATCATTCGTCCTTTTAAAAGTTTCTTTTCGGCTATGGGGCAGAATCTTCTAAGAACTTCGCTTCCTTGAACTTCGTTGCCGTGTAAGCAAGAAGTTACAAGAAGAGACGGTCCTTTTTTCCCTGAATTTAGTTCCCAGTATGCTATATTAAATTTTGGATAACCTTTTATATTGAACGGTAGGTATTTTGTCTCTGCTTTTACCATTTGTTTTACCTCCCTGCAATATAAACAAAGGTTTGACTTAGCTATTTGTTATTTTTTTTAAGCAAGTCTCTTATTTCTGTAAGTAGAACTTCTTCTTTGCCAGGTGCTGGTGGTTCAACAGGAGCAGGTACTTCTTTCCGTTTTAAAGAATTTAATCCTTTTATAACAACAAATATTGCAAAGGCTACAATTAAAAAATCGACCAGAGTTTGGATAAACTTTCCGTATGAGATAACAACAGCAGGAGTATCGGGAGATGCTTCTTTTATAATTATTGCTAACTCAGTAAAATTCACCCCACCGAGTAAAGCTCCAATGGGAGGCATTATGACATCTCCAACAAAGGAAGATACTATTTTCCCAAAAGCTGCCCCTATTATAATACCTACTGCCATATCTACAACATTACCTTTTACTGCAAATTCTTTGAATTCTTTCATAAAACCCATATTGCTCTCCTTTTTTTGTTTGTTCTACTCTTTTATTGCTATTCTTTTGCTATAGTCTGCATAAAGTCCCCCTCACCCTTTCTTGCCCTACGGCTTCAGTCAGCGGGCTCACCGACTCGCCCTTTGTGCTATACAGTGCTCATTATTCTTCGCACCAGCACTCCTCTCCCCCAAGGGTAGAGGGCAAAAATGGGAAGGTGTATGCGCCGTAGTACCAGAGTGAGTAAATAACACCCCATACTTTTTTCCCCCTGCTTGTTTAACTATTGCTTGTTGCTGAATGATATATGCCTTCAATGATTTCCATTACAGTAAGGAGTTCTTCTCTGCTTGTAAGGGGCATCCTATCGTTTTTGATACAGTCAACAAAATGTTCTATTTCTTCCTGAAAAGGATTCGTTATAGGAACTGTAGGTGTGAAATCTGAAATCACGCCTTCTATTTCGCCATAAATAGTTAATGAGTTTTTCTTTCTTTCACCTGGATTGACTATACGAGCTCCACCTTTTGTTCCTAATATATCTATACTGAAATCAGTTTTTAGATTTCCAGCCCAGCACGCTTCTGCAAAAAGAGTTTCTCCACCTTTAAATTTTATAAACCCTGTCGCAAGTTCTTCAACATCTATGATACCAGTATATTTATCCCCTTTTCTTGTATCAGGTGGGGGCCAGCCGCCGTCGGTGGCTATATCTTTAAATTTGTTGTAAGTTGCGCCTATGACAAATTCTGGTTCTGAAATCCCTGTAAGGTATATCAGTAAATCTATTGCGTGGACCCCTATATCCATAAGAGTTCCGCCACCTGATAAACTCTTGTTTGTGAACCACGAACCGGGGTAAGGTATTCCTCTTCTTCTTACCCAACTTGCTTTTGTATAATAAATCTTTCCCAGATGTCCGTTTTTGATTATTTTTTTTAGTACTTGTGCTTCCCCAGAAAACCTTTTATGCATTGCTCCCATAAACTTCATACCTGTATTACTTGAAACTTTGAATATTTCTTTTAATTCTTTTGAACTAATACATATAGGTTTTTCACATAACACGTGTTTGCCTAACTCCATAGCTTTTACTGATTGAGGGAAGTGAAAAACGCTGGGGGTACAGATACTTATAATATCTAAATCTTCGCTAAGCATTTCATCCCATCTGCTAAATGTTAAAGGTATCTTAAATTTTTCTGAGACGGTCTTCAATTTTTCTTGGTTAGTATCGGATATCGCAACAACTTCAATATCACTATTCTTTTGGTAAGAAGGGATATGAGCATACTGTGCAATTCCACCCGCTCCAATTATTCCAACTTTAAGTTTCATAATAGGTTTTCTTTGTTAAAAATCTATCCCTTTTCGTGCTTTAATGTCGGGGAAAGGATGTTTGATTTTTTTTAGTTCAGTTATTAGGTCGGCAACTTCTGTTAGTTTGTCTGTAATGTCTCTGCCAGTAATAATTAGTTCAGTTGTACGATTTTTGTTCTGAATAAAATCTAAAAGTTCGTTCTCGCTTAAAAAGCCATCTCTTAAAGCAACAAGTATCTCATCAAGAATTATTATGTCGTAAGAATTCTTTTCTATAATACTTAAAGTTTTTTTCCAAACATTTTTAAAATCGGCTTTAAATCTTTTAATTTCTTCTTTAGTTATATATTCAGACTGATAATAGTGTGAAGCAAAGGTGTAAAAATGTATATTTTTTAGTTCCCTTAAAACTTTTATTTCAGAAGAGAACGGTCTTTTAAAGAACTGAAAAAAACCAGTTTTTAACCCTGCCCCCGAAGCCCTAAGGGTAAGACCTATTACTGTGCAAGTTTTACCTTTCCCGTCTCCTGTATAAATCTGTATCAACCCTTTGCTGAGTTTATATTGCTCAAGAAGAGGTTCTGTCTCTTTTGTATAGGTACGCTGTCTTGATGTAGAAAACTCTTTTTTCCCAGCCTTTTTTGGAGTTTCTTTTTTTGTAGACGGTTTGTACCTATCACTTTTTTTAAAAAAATCTTTTTTGTTTTTCACTTTTCCTCTTTAATTGTTTTAGTACATAATAGGTTTACCTGACTCAGCAGATCTGTATATGCCGTCTATTATACGGGTAACGGTAAGGATTTCATCTTTTTTTGTTCCTGTGTCAACATCTTCTCTTACACATTTAAGAAAATGGTTAATCTCTTCATCAAATGCTTTGGTTGGAGGGATTGTTGGGATTGTATCTGATAAAACTTCTTCAATTTCACCAAATATTTTAATAGGGTTTTTGGCGTTTTCGGGGTCTGGTAATTGGGCTCCAGCTTTTGTGCCTAAAATACTTATTTTTGTACCCGTTTCACAATTGCCCGCCCAACTTGTTTCAACAAAAAGAGTTGCTCCATTTGCAAATTTAACAAAACCAGAAGAAAGGTCTTCTACATTTACTTCTTCAATAAATTTGTTCCCTATTCTTGTATCAAGTGGTGGCCAACCGCCGTCGGTGGTTGAATCAAAAAATTTAGAGTAGGTGGTACCAAAAACTGTTACTGGGTTAAAAATACCTGTTAGGTAGATTAAGAAATCGATGATATGAACACCTAAGTCCATCATTGGTCCACCACCTGCGAGTCTTTTATTTGTGAACCAAGTGTTGAGTCCTGGAATACCTCTTCTTCTCATATAACTGGCTTTCATATAATAAATTTCGCCAAAATGTCCGTTCTCTATAAGTTTTTTCATTATCTGAGCCTCGCCAGAGTACCGTTTTGGCATAGCGCCCATAAATTTCATTTTTGTTTTTTCCGATGTATTGAAAACATCTTCAACTTCTTGCTCTGTTAGGCATAAAGGTTTTTCACAAAGAACGTGTTTACCTGCTTCCATAGCTTTGATAGACTGTATGGAATGGAAAATGTTGGGGGTGCAGATACTAACGGCATCAATATCTTCGTTGAGCATATCTTCCCAGTTTGTGAAAGTTTTTGGAATATCAAATTTTTGAGACGCATATTTTAGTTTCTCTACGTTTGTGTCTGCTATTGATGTTATTTCAACGTTTTCTGCCTTTTTATAAGTTGGGATATGCGCATATTGAGCTATCCCTCCTGCTCCAATAATCCCTATTTTTATTTTTCTTTTCATTTAGTTCTCCAAAGTTTTAAAAAAAGTTTTGTAAAATCCAACCCCTTGTGTTTGTCTTACGAGGAGTGCTATTTGCCATGCTAAGAAATCCTCGCAATGCAATCTTTCCTTACTTGCCTCTACCCTTGGGGGAGAGGGCAAAGACGGGAGGTATTCCTTTTCTTTGCTCTTGACTAAGGCGAAAGTATGACATTTGCCCCCAAAGTTACCACCTTCATCAGCATAACTCGTAAAGACGAACTGGGGAATTAAAGTTTTATTTTACATTATCATTAAATAATATTAAACTAAATAAATAAAAAGTCAAAGAAAATGAAAATAGGCGCACATATTTTTTTAGGTAAAAAACTTAATTCAGTATTGGAAACTACCCTTCTACTTAACTGTGATTGTTGTCAGATTTTTCTTCATAACCCCAGAGGGTGGAACAGAAAAAGTAGAGACGATGAAGAGTTGGTAGAGTTTAAAAAAGACTCAGAAACCAAAAAAGTGTTTCCTATTGCTGTGCATATGCCCTACCTTGTCAATTTTGCTACACCTGATAAAACTATAATACACAAGTCTTGTAAGGTTCTTGAAGTAGAACTTGAGGAATGTGAAAAGATGGGGGTTGCTTACTATGTTATCCATCCAGGGAGTCATAAAGGTATGGGGATTAACTATGGGGTTGCTTCTGTTGCAGATAATCTTAAAAATTTTGTAGGAGGAAATGTTAAAATTCTCCTTGAAAATACTGCCGGACAAGGAGATTCTGTTGGTAGTAAATGGAATGAGTTGGGAGAGATTCTTGATAAACTAAACGGTAAAGCGGGAGTCTGTTTTGACACAGCGCACGCTTTTGAATCAGGGTACGATTTGGCTACTGAAGGGTTTGTTGAAAACCTAAAAAGCGAAATTGAAAAATCTTTTGGTTTAAGGTATATTTTAATGGTTCACGCAAATGATTCTCTGACCTCAAAAGGTTCCAGGTCAGATAGGCATCAGCATATAGGAGAAGGACATATTGGT
This sequence comes from bacterium, assembly GCA_023230585.1. Classification (NCBI taxonomy): domain Bacteria; species bacterium. Next base: position 4,668 of record JALNXB010000047.1, on the reverse strand, counting down.
TTAAAAGGTTTTGAAAATCTTATTAAAGATGATTATTTTGGAACACTACCTTATATTATAGAAACTCCAAAAGATACCCCTGCTGATGATATTAGGAACTTAAAAATATTGAGAAAATTGGGAGAGAAGTATGGAAAAATATAGGTTTAAGGAGATAGAAGAAAAATGGCAAGCAAGGTGGGAAGAGACAGGAATTGATAGAGCTACATTTCTTAAAGATAAGAAGAAATTCTACGTTTTAGAAATGTTTCCATATACTTCTGCTCAAATGCATATGGGGCACGTAAGAAACTATACCATTGGAGATGTTTTAGCCAGATTTATGAAGATGAAACAGTATAACATCCTTCATCCGATAGGGTACGATGCTTTTGGTATGCCTGCTGAAAATGCCGCTATAAAACAGAATGTTCATCCGAAGGATTGGACATATAAAAATATAGAAACTATCAGTAGCCAACTTAAAAGATTGGGTATATCATACTGTTGGGAAAGGCAGGTTGTAACTTGCGCACCAGAATATTATAGATGGAACCAATTTTTCTTTCTGCAGTTATATAAATATGGGCTTATCTATAAAAAACTTTCACCTGCAAACTGGTGTTCTTCGTGTCAGACAGTCCTTGCTAACGAACAGGTAGTAGATGGTGGGTGTTGGAGATGTAATTCTCCTGTCGAGCAGAAAGAGTTTCCTCAATGGTTTATTAAAATAACCGATTACGCAGAAAAACTTCTCGATTTTTCTGGTATTTCTAACTGGCCTGAACGGGTAATTCTTATGCAGAAAAACTGGATAGGTAGGAGCGAGGGCGCTGAAATATCTTTTAATGTTCCTGCGTTAAATAAGAATCTTCCAGTCTATACCACCAGAGCAGATACGCTTTTTGGGGCAACCTATATGGTTATTTCTCCTCGCCACCCTATTGTTAAAGAGATTCTTTCAATAAGTCCTGTGAAAGACTCTGTTGAGGTTTTTTTGAAAAAAGTCTTGAACCAGAATATTACTGCAGAGATTACAGCAAAAATGGAAAAAGAGGGTGTTGATACTGGAATAAAAGCGGTTAACCCTGTGAATAACCAAGAGATACCTATATGGATAGGTAACTATGTTCTTATGGAGTACGGCACAGGAGCGATTATGGCTGTACCTGCCCACGACCAGAGAGATTTTGAGTTTGCACATAAATATAAACTTCCTGTAAGGTTTGTTATAAAAAACCCTGAATGGAGTGATGGTACTGAAAGCCAAGATTATGCTTATGAGGGTGAAGGAGTTATGATTAACTCTGCCCAATTTAACGGGCTCCATAATAGAGAATGTATTAAAGAGATTACTAAAAGTCTTGAATCTGAAGGACGTGGAAAGAAGACCATAAATTATAGCCTTAGGGATTGGTGTATATCAAGACAAAGGTATTGGGGGACGCCTATTCCAATAATATATTGCGATAAATGTGGGATTGTTCCTGTTCCGGAGGAAGAACTTCCTATAACCCTACCCTACAATGTTGAGTTTACTGGTACGGGAGAATCACCTCTTAAAAAAATAAAAGAGTTTGTTGAATGTAAATGTCCTGTCTGTAAAGAGAACGCTAAACGTGAAACAGATACAATGGATACTTTTATGGACTCTTCTTGGTATTTTTTGAGATACGCTTCAGAGGTTTATGAAGATAAGGCTTTTGATAGGGAAGAGGTTGACTATTGGATGCCTGTTGACCAGTATATAGGAGGTATAGAGCACGCAATACTCCACCTTCTTTATAGCAGGTTTTTTGTTAAAGCGCTTAAAGATATGGGGTATGTTTCTTTCTCAGAACCTTTTAAGAATCTACTGTGTCAAGGAATGATTATTAAAGATGGGTCGAAAATGTCAAAATCTAAGGGTAATGTTGTTGACCCAAGAGAAATCATAAATAAATATGGTGCTGATACGTTAAGACTTTTTATTCTTTTTGCTGCACCTCCGGAACTTGACCTTGAATGGGCTGAAACAGGTATTGAAGGAGCGTGGAGGTTTGTTAATAGGGTATGGGGTTTTAATGAAAGAATACTCAAATATCAAAATACTGGCAGTAATGATGATGATGATAACCATTTGATAAAAATTATAAACAGAGTTGTTAAAGGAGTTACAGAAGATATTGAACGTGAATTCCAGTTTAATACTGCGATAGCAAAAATGATGGAGTTTATCAACGAGTTGAGCAAAATACTTGAAGCTGGTAAAGTTTCAAAAGGAAAACTTGTTTCTGCGTGGCTGGATTTCATTAAAATACTTGCTCCTTTTACGCCTCATTTTGCAGAAGAACTATGGAACAAACACCTAAAAGAGACCTCTATTACTGTTGAGGAGTGGCCAAAATGGAGTGAAGAGTTGATATTGGATAAAGAAGTTATGGTGGTTGTTCAGGTGAACGGAAAAGTTAGAGGTAAAATTAAAGTTTCTTATGGAGCAACAGAGGCAGACGTTTTACGTGGTGTTATGAAAGATACTACCTTTTTAAAGTGGATTGAGGGCAAAACAATAAAAAGACAGATATATATACAGAACAAAATACTTAACCTTATCGTTGCTTAAAGGGCGCACTTATTTGAAAGTTAGACCTTCGTTTATTCGGAAAACTTTATAGAGCCAGCGTTGTCTATGCGCCACAATGAGCTACCAGTTGCTACCCAGCAGACCCACCCTTCTCTTTTGGGTCCTCCGATATTGAATTTCAGCGAACTGATATCCTTAACTGACATAGAAAGAACTGAAAATGGTATCTTCCATTCTGCTGTCCAGTGATAGGTTTTTGGATCTATTATTTTGGTCTTATATTCTATGTTTTTTTGAATCAATTCTGCCGATTCTAAAGGCATCCCATAAAGGTCGTGTATTTTGAAATTACCGTCTGAGTGTCCACTAAATGTGTAAAGAGGACCTATCGGCATATCTTTTTCCCACCAGGGTGTGTTTTTACCAAAAATACCTTCTATTGTGATTTCGTTTAAAGAAGAAGATAACTCTTTTTTAAGGCCTTCTTTCCATGGGTCAGGGCAGTTCTCTATTCCTAAATAAAGGTAATTATCGTCAAACAAGAGCCACGCGTAACTTCTTGCTCCTTCCTTTATTTTGCCTGTTATATGATTTTCTTCTATGAGCATGGCTTTACCTTTATCAAGTTGTAGCCATTCAGTGTTATCAAGGTTGCCGTCTATCGTTATGGGAGACGTTCTTCTCTTTACTTGATATTCGCGAGCTTCGCTAATTCTTTTTAATGGTGGGAATCTACGTGTCATAGGGTCGGTATCCTGTTGGTCGAGTCTGTTTAGGGTTTTATCGGCTTGGTAGTATTTACCTGCAGGAGCTTTTTCTACTGGCCAGCTAGCACGCAGTTGGTCTTTGTATAATCCCATATTTTCAAAATACACAGGTTCAACCCCGCTTATTCCAAATACAGGTGAGCCTGGCCTAAGTCTGAAATCCATATTTTGTGCATCTACAAACAATGGGTCACCTTGGTCCCAGTTATTTTTAATAATACTATTTTTTGCGTTTATAGATAGAGGAATTTGTAGAAAAAAGCCCTTGCTATTTATATTCCTTTCTATTATGTTTTTTTCAGTTTTCCCGAGGGGTAACGTATCTTCAAACACTTGTACTGCTTGTGGATACCTGTAATTCCAAGGGGGTTGTTTGTAATTGACCTCTTTAAAAAGTTGTTCAACCGTGGGTAAAAGTCTGTGTAGCCCTGTATGGCTAAGGTGTAACCTTCTCCCCATAAGAATACCCTGCGCATTGTCTATAAAGAAATTGTTTTCAATGCGGGCATCTGGTCCGTGGGTAAATATAGCAGGAGCGTTACGGTAAAATATATTGCCTTCCATAGTCATAGCTCCGTTGACTCCGTCTATGGTAATACCTGCGGCAAGACTTGGCCTGGTGGGAGAAGAATGTGAAGTTATATGATGGATAAAATTGTAACGCATCACATTACCTCTGCCTCTTAAATATGCTTGTCTATTGTGATTGTATATGGCGCCACCATCTTGGCCTTCATACATAGTATCGTAAACTTCGTTATATTCAATAATATTGTCATTTTCGCTGAATGCTATTCCAATGTAAGGGGAATCATACACCACATTGTGTGAAGCTCTGTTACCGATTCCTTCTTGCATTGAAATTCCAAATTTTTCTCCCCCAAAACTAAACCTGTTAAACCTGTATATATGGTTATTCTCAACATAATGGCCTCCTGGGATAAGTTTTTCTACATCCCCACCGTTTAGTTTAACTCCTCCCTCTCCGGTATCATATATATCGCAACCTACTATACCATGAAACCATCCTTTATTAATGTGTATTCCCATAATTCCTGTGTTTCGTACGGTGCAGCCGGCTATAAGGTTGTTTCTTCCACCTGCCATTTCTAATGCGCTATCCCATGTACCTTCCAGCGTTAGCCCGTAAAGAAGAAGGTTTGAGGTATCTTTAATATTGATAATGGGAGAGTTGAGCGTGGATACAATCATTTCGCTTCCTTCTATTTTGTCCGGCGGGTAAAAGTAGAGATTGCCAGTATCTCTGTCTATATAAAACTCTCCAGGAACTGACAGTTCGGAAAGGATATTATAAAAATAATATGGGGTGTCTCTTACTACTGGCGCAAATCGAACAAG
>JALNXB010000046.1 GCA_023230585.1 bacterium | reverse complement strand
GCTGGTGCGAAGAATAATGAGCACTGTATAGCACAAAGGGCGAGTCGGTGAGCCCGCTGACTGAAGCCCGTAGGGCAAGAAAGGATGAGGGGTGTAGTTGGCAGACAAAGAAAAATACGAGGGATTGCCCTGTATGCCATTCCGGACTTGATCCGGAATCTCGTTTTTACTACTTCTTTTACGTGGGTTAGGTTAGAGATCCTGAAACAAGTTCAGGATGGTAAAATTGGTGCGTAAAGATAAAAGTACTTTGACCCTTCGGGGTATTGAAACGGAAAAGTAATTACTAAAGAAGTGTTTTTAATGCGGTTAGAAAAACAAAGAAAAGATAGTTGATTATTCTGTTAAGATAAATATTTCTTCTTTTTTATTATATTGTTTTAGGCAGTTGAAAATACTCAGGGGTTACCCCTATATTTTTACAACATTCCCCAATAAAACTGCGAAAGAAATCACTAAATTCGTCCCACTGCTCGCTGTTTACGGGATTATCTCCGTGGGCAAGTTTAGAATTGTTTCTAAGGTTAAGTATGTTAAAAAGTTCACCCTTATAATCCTTGTAGGCATTCCCAACAGGGTCTAATAGTTCTAATAAAAGTTCGTAACTATCTATAAGTCCAATCTGTATTTTCCCGTCTTCTCTTCTTTTTGATTCCCATTTTTCTTTATCTATTACTTTATCAATGCTTTTTTCAAGGCAAGAAGTTTTTATTGAGTATTTTTTTTCTAATCTTATCTGAGCAAAAAGTTCTAAAGCACGATAAACTCTTGCTACTGCGTTATCGTAATAACCGTTATACGCCTGTCTTTCTGCGTTACAAAAAAGGTCAAAAACTTTTTCATAACTAGAACAGTTGGATTTATCAAATATTTTTAGAAGGTATTTAAAGCCTTCTGGAAAAAGGTCTGGGTTGTCAGAAAGGATTTTGAAAGCACCTGTATAATCAAATCTATCCCAAAGAGAGAGTGCTATACATTTATTATATTTTTCCTCAACTTGGGTTAAAATATTCTGCTGAAGCCCAAAACGTAGCAATCTGGAAAAAAGTTCTTCTGCCGAGTAGTAAAGATATTTTTGAGTTAAGATATCGGCTTGCTGAAAAACTTGGTTCACTCTGGCTGAATCAAGATTTATAATACGAGAAAAAGAAAATCCTTTTACTTTTTCAGTATCTTTCCTTTGCCCTGTTGTTAGTGAAAGATTTATATCAAAATCAAGAACAGATAACATTGCCAGCACCGCTGACATTGTTTTAGTTCCACCAGTAAAATCTGATATTATTTTATATCCACTTTCTTTTGCTTCTCTTATAGTTGATGAAATTTTTAAGTGTACTTCCTCAAAATCGTCTGGGTTATCTAAGATAACTTTAGTATAATCTCCCTTATAACCGCTTCTTTGAATTATGTTTTTACGAGAGTTAGATATTTTACCTATCTGAATACCGCAACTGTTACTCTTTTCTGGTGCAGGAAAAACATCTCCATCCCCGTCAACAAGGTTTGATGTTGAGACCTTTCCTGGACCTCCTGTACAAATAAAGTATATAAGTACTGCTTCTTGTCTGTATGCCTCCAAAAATTCAAGAATCGGTTCTGCTGAACCACCAACAGTTATTATAAGAATTTTTGCCATATTAAATTACCTCAGAAGGTTTGGGTAAAGTTTTTCTATCTTTAAATTGATTCACTGGTTCTATATTCATATAAGATGTGTTATCATCAGAAGGTCTACCTTCAAAATCAAGCATACAACTCAACTCTTTAAGTCGAGAAAGTTCCCAAAATGTTTTTTTCCCTTTCTCTCCTAATTGCTTTAAAACATAATCCTCAAATTTTTCAATAAATTCTTTAGTTTCTGTCTCGGAATTTTTTGCCTCAACAAATTCACACATAAAATCTGAGTACCTTTTTTCTCTTTCAGACAAAAACAACTTAGGAGTAATCTTTACAGAACCAAGACCGAGAGGTTTTCCCATACCTATCTTATGACATAAACCCTCTTTCAATTGGATAGCAAAGAGAAGTGCCCCCAATTCAACTTTTGTTAGGTTTTCAAATCTTATTCTACCTAAAAATTTCGCTCCTTCTTTTGCTGGTTTGATTTTTGTGTATTGTTTAGGGCTTTTAGCAATTTTACTCGGAATTTCTTCATAATTTTTACCTGATTTATGCCAATACATTTTGTATCCTCTGATATTTGCGCTTGTATTGTAATGGTTTAAATTAAAACTGTTTTGCTGTTCAAGATAATGCTGGAACGATGTGGGTTTTGGTGTTGAAAGAATTTTAGGAGTTTTTTCTTCTCTTTCAAAAAGTTCCTCTTTATTACCTTGAAAATAAGAGTCCTCAAAGAAAACTCTTCCAGCAAACTCTTTTTCGTTACCAAAAATAGTTGAAGCAATATCTATATCTTTATTTTTCAAAAAATTAGATATATGGTCTCCTATAGTTTTCTGGTAAGCAAGTCGAAACATTGGGGTATGCCCAAAAGATATTCTATTGTTTCCTTTAACATCTTTCCAATTAACATAAAAACAAGGAACAAACTTATCTGTAGATGCTTTTTTAACAACATCTATAACTGTAGAATCCCTTAATCTATCGTTTTTATACTCGTTAATATCTTGTCTTGGAACTTCAATTGTCCTATTTTTATCAGGATTACAGGTTATTATCCATTCATGTTTTTTGTTGTTCATATCTCCTGAGACAACAAGATACCTGTTTTCATCAAGTTTGATAAAATATTGTCTTTTTCCTACTTTTTTGTCTGTTTGAGAAAAAGATTCTGCAGGTATAATGTAATATTTTAAGCCCTGCTTATACATAAGCCCTGCAGACATTTTATAAGTAGCTTTTTTTGAATGTCTATCCCATGAGGACATATGTTTGCTATATTCTGTTCTGAAAACTCTTGATTTATCAGCAAGACCTCTATAATACAAAAGTTTGTCTTCATAAAACCCAAATTTACTAAAACTGACTATTTCTACCATAGTTCTTATCAATCCACGCAAAGAACTACCCGGTATTCTTGGCCTTTCTGCAGGTGAGAAAAAATCTGAGTTGGCGCATTCAACACGTGTTCTATTTTCGTCTTTGTTTATTTTATCTTCCTCTTCTCTTTCTTTAGGGTTCATTGTGTCCCTGATATATAAAGGTGTTTTTGCTTCAAGTTCAACTTCGATATACCCTGTATTTAAATCTTTGTGATATTTATTAAAAGGGTAGTTTGTAATATCAAAATCTGACTTCACAACCTTTTCGCTCAAAGGTATAAAGTTGTAAGGCGCTGTGGCTTTATTGTTAGCAGGTACTTGGGGAGGTGTAGGTTGGCGTCTTCTTTGTGAACTGCGAAATTCTTGAGGTGTCGGTTGGTATCTTATTTGTATATTATGAGATTCTTTAGGTGCTTCTGGAGGTGTCTGCCCACTTCCAAACTCTTTTTGAAAATCTTCAAAAGACATCCATTTGTTTTTCTTTTTCTTTTTCTTTGACATTTATTTTACCTCCTCTTCTAATTGAACAAATCCAACAAATCTCACATCATCATAGGTTGCTTGCCAATTTTCGGTATAACTTACGTAGTTTCGAGTTTTTATACCGATTCTCTTACCTTTAACGGAATCTGAAATTAGACCTATATCTGGTAAAATTACACCTGTCCCTCTATCTTCTATATATGATATAAAACCGTCCTGAGAGAAATTATCGTCTTTCTGGGTTCCAAAAAGAACCTGATTTGCTTCTATAACGAATACTTTTTCTCCTTTTCCATCTTTTCTAAAACGGCTTTTAAGAGTTTGTCTGCTTCGCCAAACTAAAAGTTCACAACTTTCATTAAAAATTCTTAGTTTTTGTATAAATTTAGGGTCAATAGTTTTATTATCTGGCAAAATAAAATCACCATCTTTATATTTTCCAATAAGAACTTCGTTATCAAGATACGCTACTACAAAAGAGTTTTCTTTTATGTATTCCTTTACAAAGTCGAGAATATTTTCAGAAACACTCTTAGGGTTTGACTCTGATAGTATTCTTTTAAGGTTTAATCCGTTACTCATCTTGCCTCCCGTTTTTTTTATATAAAGCAAGCCGTTTTTCTATTCTATCTTTGTCGGTATTTTTAGCAAAACTTTTTACCAATTTTTTTAATCTTTCTATATCATCGTTCTTAATATTTTCAGGTGAAGAAATTTCTATCTTTTTCTCAGCGTCCATAATCACTACTTTTTCACCTTTAAAAACCCCTCTCCCGATATTCTTTTCGCCTCCTATAGGGAGGTCAGATGTCCACAGGTCTTTCATAAGTAGAAGTAGAAGCCCTTTTTGGCTATCAAGAGGGTTTCTTATCAAAGATATCTTAAGGTTCTTTATATTGGAAACATTTTCTTTTGTAAAAAGAGGGGCATTGTCCATAAGTGCGCCCTCTATTGTTCCTCCTGTAAACCTATCTATTTTTATTCTATATTGTGATTCGTTATCAACAACATCTTCAATTGGAACTTCTTCTACTATAAAACTTGATGGTATTGTGTAACCACCAGGTTTTTCGTTACCTTCTTCATCTTCCTCAACATTTCCAAATAGAGATTCTATAAAATTTTTTGATTTAGTTTCTTCAAGAACTGTATTGATTATCTTTTCTGCTCTTGCTCTTAATGCACCTTTGATTGAAGTCCCTGGTAGAACGTTTTTTCCTGCGTCTTTAATATGGACAGAGTCAGGGGCTTCGGGGTCTTCTGAGTAACTCCTAACAATAAGAGAGTTTTTTATTTCCATTTCCATTAAAATTGAAAAAGTGTTTTCCTCAACAGAAATCTTGTCGTTTAAAAGTTGTGCTGAAACGTCTTCTGATAAATCTTCTTTTTTTAGCCAAGCAAGTATATCTTTTTTGTTGTTAAACTCGTAAATGAAAGATTTTTTTTCTACTAACTTTATTCTCCCTAACCCTGAGGAGACCTTAGCGCCGAGAGAAACACCTTTTTCAAGTGTAGAAAGGATAGTGCCTGCCATCTTCCTATGAAAAAGATAATTATTTTCGTTTGAAGTTATCTCTATCTCTACCCTAAACTCGGTTCCAGAAGGGATAATCTCAAAATCGTATTTCCCTTTATCTTTTACCATCCCTGTTTTATTATTAAGTTTTATACCGTCTCTTATTACTACTTCTACATTTTGCTCCTCTATGAGTTCCAGGTCAGAACAGGAAATGTTAGATTGGCAAGAGTTATTTTTAGAAATGTTTCCCCAGAAACAGAGGAGGTCACTGGTATAATTTTCCTCCAGATTAATAGCACTTTTTAAAGCTCCAAGAAAAGAGGTTGCTGGAATATAAGGGTTCTCATCTTTATCTCTTATTGTATCAACATCAGAGTTATCTCCTATACCTGAGCCAATCAGAAGAGGTGTTAAGTTTCTTATTTTTCCTTTTATAAGTATTCTTTCTTTATTCATTTTCACCCTCCTGTCTTGTTCTGCCTTCTCATTTGTGTAAAGAAACTTTTTAAATATAGTTTTTTAAGGTGAGGCGAATCAGAGTTAAAATCGGTTCCTTTAACAATAAATTTGTTTAATTCTTTTAGTGAATTTTTTTTATGTGTTTCAACTCTTTCGTCAATTTTTTGTAAAAACTCTCTCAAGGTGACGTTTCCGTTATTACAGTTTTCTAACTGTTTGATAGCTATCTCTCTAAGTTTCTTTAGGTTTTCTTCAAATGACTGTTGGGTATAAAGGAACCCCATTAATCTTGATATAAGAGAATTGTTGGGAGAATTATTATTAAAAGTCGACGCATCCTCGTATGCATATAGAATAATCTTTTCCTTAATTTTATCCTCAATATTTTTAACAAGTATTTGTTTTGCTAGGTCGGTAACGTTTGTCTGTAGAGTTAAAGGGGGTTCTTTATCAGGCACTCTAAATTCTCCAATATTTTGAAGATTAAAAACTACTCTTCCAAAACCCTCAGAAACCCTTTCTCCTATTCCAAAAACCTCTAAATCTTTATATTTTTCAGGAAGTTTATCAAGTAGAAAACAGGTCCCCATCTTGAAAACATTTTCCATTGGTTTTTTTGCTCTCCATACAGAAATAAAGTTCTCAAAAATATCTTTCCTTACAAAAGAGTTTAAAACTTTTACACCAAGTTCTTCCTCCATCAATGATGTTTTTACCTCTGAAAACCCGTTTTTATTATAAAGTATTGTATCTGACAACATTGTCATAGTTACAGGCATTTTAGATGTATCAGTAGTAGATTTAAAATCTTCAACCTCACCCATCTCAAGAGAAACCTTGCCGTATTGAGCTGTTTTTGAGCGACCAATATATAACGGTTTATCGGAAGATATAAGGGATTTTAATTTTTGTAAATAGCTTTCCTCTCCAATAAGAGCCCCTTTAAAGACCTGCCCTTCATCTATTGATTGGTAATTAAAAATTATTCCCTGTTTGGAAAACCCTTTTTTTCTATCCCTTTCCTGATGGAAATGTAGTGTTTTATTTATTTGAGCTTCTTTTAAATAGTCTGCTTCAATATTTCCAAACCCTCTCACAGGAGAAGTCATTGTCTCTTCTGTTATAAGTAAATCATAAATTTTATCTGGATTATCCTTTTTTTTCTGTATTGAAAAAGGTATAGGGTAACACTCTTCGCCTTGGATAGATATGTAAGAGTTAGGAAAAATCACCTTATCTCTGAAAAAAATTGAATAAAACTCATCATTTGCTGAACCAACATCTTTTAGGTAAAGCCCAGCGAAAAAACCAAGGATAGATGTGCCTGTGATATAATCCATAGATTCAACTGTATTCATATCTCCAGCCATTTTTGTTAAAAGGATAGGGTTCTCAAGAATGATACTAAATTTTATCTGTTTCATAGTTTCACCTCCAGAGATTCAAAACTTTCTTCTTTTATTTCTTTTGTTTTATCAGTATTGAAAAGTTGTATGCTAATTCTGCCAAATCCTCTATTACGTTTGGTGCCCATTCTTCTTATGTTGGCACATATAAGCCCCATTATCTCCTTATGTTCATCATCAAAGTTGGCTTCACCCCAAAATTCGTACCCTTTGTTGACAACTCTACTTGTTCTGAGTGAATGTTTTTTTGCAGTCCCTTTTTCTTTATCTATACTTGTCTGGTTTCTTAAACTACAAAAAAAGTTGATTATGCTGTTAGGAGATAGACCAAATTGTTTTTTCTCTATACACTTTTTTAAATATTCTTTTGTTTCTTTGTATTCTGGGAGAAAAAAGTTTGAAAGATGAAAACGAGTTGGATAGTTTGTTGTACCGATTGCACCAAATATCTCTTCAATATTAAAATCCCAATTTATTCCGCTCTGTTGGAACATCTCTTGCAACTCTTCAGCTGAATCTCTTAATATACCTTTTATTCTACGAGATGGTATGTAAGGTAACCCTACTTCATCAAATATAACATCGTTATCTATTGTTGAACTAAACCCTTCTGCTGAACCAATTATTGTGTCTGACAAAAGTTTTATCTTAAAATTATATCTTCCCATATTAAAATTCTCCTCTTTCAATTACATACTGTGGGATTAAGCCCATCATCTCTACCATATCAAAGAAAGGCGTTCTGCTATTTACAAACAAATTATTTTGGTAATTTACCCCTAACACTAAAGGCAGTTTTTCATTCTTGTATTTCATTTGCCTAAATTTCATATGTCCTAAAAAATCTGCCTGCTCTGATTTACTAAGTGTTAAAACACGTTGTAATTCTTTTATTTTTGAATTTGGCAGGTTTTTCTTCATTTGATTTATTGAAGAAATTATATTTTCATTTCCTCCTTCGAAATCTCTTATATCATAAGGTCTATAAAGAACACTGTTTCCTTCAGCGTTTCTAAATTGTTTATCTCTTATGCCTTCTATACTTCCAGCAAGACCACCTGATGAAAGATGAAAATCAAAGAAAGAAGAATTGATAGAAGGGTTGATTTGCCTTTTCTCTTTTCTGGTATTTTTTGCACTCCTACAAAGTTCTTCTGCAAGGCGGTAAGCCCTATAAAAAGGATATTTTGTTTTTACAATAGCAATACCAGCACAAGAAGTGAATTTTTCTTCGTCAGGTAATTCTCCTTTTTCAAACTCTTTTAAGAAAATTGAAGCAAGATATATCCCCAGACGCCCTTCGCTAACAAAGGTAACATCATCGCCTCCCATAATTATAGGACGAACCGGTAAAATTATTTTCCCACCTTCTTCTTTTAAAGATAAGCAATCTTTTATTCCATCAATTTCAACATCTATCGTTGAGATAATTTTTTTGAAAGATTCTTTTACTAACTCTTTTAAAAAAGTTGAAAGATTTTTAGATTTTTCTAAAGAATTCGAAGCACTAAACCTTGCTCCCATATCGTTACCATCAATATGAACAATAGATATATAAGAATCTACGCCTTCTTCCTGCCCGAGTTTATCAAGTTCGTTACTAAAAACATATTTTTCTGTTAACCCCATCTTCTCAAGTATTTTTTGTGCAGATTCTTCTGCTTTTTTTGCAGAGGCAATTTTTGAATAAGAGACAGAAGAGATATACCCGCTTTTTTCGGGCTGATTTCCATCTTTATTAAATGTTTCAGTAGAAAGACCTGTTCTTGGACACTCAGATGTAATTCCGTGAGCAAGCAAAGAAGTTATTGGAATGTTTTTGTTCTTTTCGGCTTGCATTTTAAAAAATAAATTTTTTACAGATTCTTTATAATTAGTTTCGTCAAAATTTTCTTCCCAAACACAAGAAATAGTTAATCCTGGGTAATTCTTGAGAGATTCAACCATAAACTTTTTAATTTCTGTTTCTGCTTTTTCTTTTGAATCAAACAAGAGTAAGGCGTTACCTCCACCTGTAAAACCCTTAATATGATTAAAAATATCGTAAAAATGTTCTATATTATGTGATGCGCCAAGATTTTCTTTTAAAGCGTTAGAATTAAAAACATACCTCTGTATAGACATAATATCCATAAGAACGGCTGTTGACATATTCACCCTCCTTTACTCTATAAAACTTATTATTTCTTCTATAAATTTATCTTTCTTCCAACTTTCTACTCCTAATACTTTTATATTATTCCTACCTGTTCCTGTATCAACGACAAGGTCTTCTTGTAGGGTTTCAACGTTCTGCTTGGGCATCCTTGTTAATAAAACAGATTTAGCTTCACTGCCTCCTATTTGCTGGGTTCTAAGAAGAATTTCAAACCCTTTATTTTTACAAAGAGATTTTTCATAAGCAGTAGTACAACTAATACCTATCAACTGGTAACCCTTCATCAAAATATTATCTATCTGAAAATAATTATTTTTCCAGACAGGTTTCTTTATCTCCCAATCAAGCAAATTTTCGTAATCAGAAAGAGGTTTTTCTTTTAAAAGTTGATGCACATAAAGTTCAAGCCAATCACCATCAAGAAACTTTGCTGCCCTTGTTAAATTTTTTTTTGATATCTTACAATTAAAAATTCCTTCTGAATTAAAGATTTTCAAATCTGCGTTCATATGCCCAACAACAGAAGAAAATTCAGAGTTAATGGGGTTTGTTGAAGAGTAATGTTCTTTAAACTTAACTGATGATTCATCTACGCTTGGGTCTAACTTGCCTTCCTTGTTTAAATATATTTTTCTTGTATACCCGTCTTTTTTATTATAAAAATTGTTTATATTGCCTTTTTCAATTAAGTTTGAAAACTCTTTTAGAGGATCTTCAAAGGTCTTTAATATTTCGTATTTATCCGTATTTCTCCTTATAAACCCGTGTAATCCTATAAGTTGAGAAAAAGAAATGCTAACAATTTTAAGTAGATTATATTCAATATAAGAGTTATCAAACACTAATTTATACCCTCTTGCGTCAAGGTAAGAATAAGACATCTCTAAATTTTTATTATTATTATGGAAAGTTAAATATGTGTAGGTGGTCATACTCTTTGTTCCACCAGTATAATCAAGATGAACTTTACTCCAACCTTCAATTTTATCGATTATCTGGTCTTGCACAACTCTTTTTATACTACTTTTTTTTGCGACATCTTCTATCTGTAGATTTTGAAAAGCAACTTTAATCTTTTTTCCTAACTTTTCGATTAAAACGGTAAGTTGAATTGTAAGGTTCTCGGCGTAAGTGTTAGTTCCTGCTTGAGTATGGGTCTGTTCAGAATGAAGAAGATATATTTTTTTTAGGTTGATGTTTTTCTGGATAAAATAGTTGGCTACAACATAGTTTGGTAGAGGGTTTGTTCCTACAATCAATACAAGATTTTCAAATTTGAAATCCATCTTCTCCTTTTAGATCTTATTGAGATATAGTGAGAAAATACTTTTCTCAGTTTACATCTATATATTTTCTTTGTCAAACTTTTTCAATAAGGTAAGAAATAAAAGGAGTGTAAACAAAAAAAGAAAGGTTAAACTTTAGGCGGTTCTGCTCTTTTTTACAACACTTTGCAATTGTTTGATATCTTCCTGATTTGCTAAAACAAGGAGCACATCACCTTCTTCAAGGACAACAGCAGGAAAAGGCATCAAATATTTATCGCCTCTCGAAATAAGAACAATTATACATTTATGGAGAGAACAAAATTCCTCTATTTTTTTTCCAACAATCTGTGAATCATAAGGCACAACAATATCAACTAATTTTGCAGCCATACCCTCAATTTTTTCAAATTCTATAGGGTAGGATTTTTTCTCAATTAGAGGAGCGTCTAATTTTAATAATTTTGCAACAAATGGAATAGACGCACCTTGAACAAAAACCGAAATAATAACTACAAAGAATACTATATTAAAATATACATCAGCGTGAGGCACGCCTGCAGTAAAAGGAAAGGTAGCAAGGATAATGGGTACAGAACCTCTTAACCCAACCCAAGAGATGAGAGTTTTTTCTCTTCGGCTTGTTTTAAATGGTTGTAAACACAAAAAAACACTTATAGGGCGGGCTACAAACATAAGAAGAAAAGTAAGTAGCAAACCTGCCCCTGCTAATGGTAATAAATGAGATGGAAATACGAGCATACCAAGGGTTACAAACATCGCAATCTGACAAATCCAGGATAATACATCGTGAAATTTGTTAATATATTTTTTATGCGGAAAACTTTTCTGCCCCATACCTAACCCTGCAAGATAGACCGCAAGAATACCGTTACCCTTCATTAACACAGCAATGCAGTAAGTAAATAGAACAAGAGAAATTGTTACAACAGGGTATAACCCTTCATAGTCGAGTTTAATCTTTTTTACAGTAAAGACAATGGCTTTTGACATCAAATATCCGGTAAGTGCTCCCATTCCCATATCTAATAAAAATCTTGGGAAGAGAGAGTATGGAACAGAATTTTTTATGGTAAGTAAACTTATACATCCGGTAGTAAGAAAAATCGCCATTGGGTCGTTACTGCCAGATTCAAACTCTAATAATGGTTTCATAGGCTTTTTTAAACTTACCCGCCTTGACCTAAGAACAGCAAAAACAACAGCCGCATCAGTAGAAGAAACAATAGAACCTAAAAGCATTCCTTCCCATATAGAGAAATCAAGAATGTAAACAGCAAAAAAACCGGTAATGACAGCTGTAATAAGAACTCCAAACGTTGATAAAACAACACCGTGCCAGACAATCGGTTTTGTGTCTTCCCATTCAGTATCCATACCGCCTGAAAATATAATAAAAATAAGGGAGACCAACCCTATAGACTTTGCCAATGAAGCATTATCAAAAGGAATACCGCCGATTCCTTCAGAACCCGATAACATTCCTATGCCTAAAAATAGTAATAGAACAGGGATAGCAAACCTGTCCGATATTCGGCTAGAAATAACACTTACAAAAAGGAGTACTGCTACCCATAATAAAATTGATTCTATTGTCATAATGAAACCTGAAATTTTGAAATGATGAATAAAAATAAAAAAAATGGCTACTACAAATTTTTTGAAAAACTAAGCAAGATGTCCTTATTGAAACATCTGAGGTAAAGCCTTGTTGAAAAGAAAAGTATAACACAAAAAAAAGTTGTTTGACAAAAATTATTGATTTTTTATTATTAAACTACACTATTTAAGTTTTTAAAACATTACTAACAAGAGAGTTCTCAAATAAAAACAGTATCCTGTAAAAAATTATTCTTAATAAGACTGCTTACCCTTTCTTACAAATAATAGAGGGAAAACCACATCGCTTGTGCAACATGGAATAGCTACTGCCAGTACCATATAAATAAGAATAGTTCCGATACTATGTATCCAATGGGTCATCCCGTAAGAAATCAAATACAAGATAGAAGCAATAGAACTAATAAGAACATGTAGAGAATGAGAAAAAATTACTCCTTCCTGTTTCTCCAAGGTGCCGTGTGCATGAAAACCAACAAGGATACCCAATATAACAAACGGTAAGACCAACATAGGATGCTCAACAATACATACGTGCCACTCCATTTTAATTCCCATCAAAAGCCCTGCAATATAAGGTATAACTATATCGCTTATACCGCAAATCCCTACTGAACCAACAAAACCTATAATTACAGTTTTTATCACCTTTTTCTCGTTTTGCCAGAACATAGAAGTGGTAGCAATAGCTGAGAAAAGAAGGTGCGATGGATGAAAAATATGGAACATTTCTTGTGAATAAGGCGAGAAATCTTCAACCCCTACAAGGTGTGCAAGGAAAGTCATAAACCCAACTATAATAAGCCCTATATTAACACTTAAAATAGTAAAAGGTAGATGATGGCTCAATTTTTCCCATATATTTTTCAACATATAACACCTCCATTAATTAATAAAGATAAACATTTGACGGTTTAGGTGACTGTGTAACATTGGCTTGTTTTATTACAGGAACGCCCTTCTCAAAACCAATAGTACCAAACACCCGTACCCACATATCTGGTGAAAAATTTGAATTTTCATCAGGGTACACCTCAATGCCTAAAGGTGTAGCGTCAGCGGCACAACATGTAATAAGAAAACGGACAAGCATAATTGAACCGGCTTGTAAGGTTTCATCTTTAAAAGCAAACCCTTCTACGACAACCTGTAGACCATCTATCTTTTCTGGTTCGTTATTAGCAAGAGATAATAATTGTTTAAGGTTAAATTTTTTAAAAGCTTCTTGGCTTTCCAACTGAGATTGTAAGGTATCTAACAAATTTGCATCAGTTCCTAAAAGGGTTGTGCTTATACCTCTGGTTGTAGCAGCAGAAGTAGGAAGGCTTGTTGGGTTAACTAAAAGAACCAACAGAATGGGAAAAAACATAAGAAAATAGGTAAGGAATTTTGTGGCTGTAAGTTGGTCTGCTGTTTTGGCTTTAACCTTATTAAATCCAGCAACAATCAACGAAAGAAAAATTATGAACCCAACAACTAAAAGAGGGCTATAAATAGCGTTGACAAATAATTTAAATCTTCTGCTCAATAGAAGAATGAAAAGGAAAATAGCCCATATTAACATAACTAAAAATCGGTATAAAGGTTCTCTTTTCCACATCAATTCTATCCTCCCATAATAATTCTTGTAACAGAAATAAGTAATAGTAGACAGGCAACAGTTAAAATTAACCTACCTGTAAATTTTTTCTTAAAAGCTCCGAAATATAGAAACATAATTGAAGCACCAATCATTGGACCAGCTGTCATAAAAACTACTTTAGCAACAGATGGAAAGGAACTAAACGTACTTACAACAAAGGCGTCTGCAAAAGAACAGAGAGAAAAAAGCATTCCCAGTAATCCAAGCAGTAAAACAGAAAGGAAGTGGTTCTGCCCCAGGTTTCCCAATATGGTGCGAGGTATAACCGTCTGAAAAAGACTTGCTATTATTGCACCTATAACAAAGTATTTTCCTGTCAGAAAAAAATCGTGTTCGGCGTGTTGTAATA
This sequence comes from bacterium, assembly GCA_023230585.1. Classification (NCBI taxonomy): domain Bacteria; species bacterium. The sequence goes on along the minus strand of JALNXB010000046.1, from coordinate 1,062 downwards.
CCCGAACTATTTTGTTTTGAGACGTGTGGTGATGAGAGCAAGAATCTGCCTCCGTAGATAAATCTTTAAGTATTTGACTTTTGTCGTATCTGCTAAATATCAACCCGCTTATACAGGCAACCAAAAAAGCTATTCCTACTCTTTCCAACCATATACTTTTTAATGAAGAGAAAGCCATTATTGTGGAAGCAACAGTTATTGGGTTAATTATAGGGGCAGCCAGAAGATAACTTATTGCACCAGTAACAGGCACCCCTTTCTTGATAAGACGTCTTGTTAAAGGAATATTTCCGCAAGAACATACAGGGAAAACTATTCCCAATAAAGCTCCAGATAATGCTGAAGGTATTTTTTTCTTTGGGAAACGCTTTTCAAGAAACTCGCCGGGAACAAAAACCTCAATCGCTCCGGATAAACAAGAACCAAGAAGAAGGAATGTTAAACCTTCAAGTAGTATTGCCAGTAAAACGATGGTAAAAACCTGCATTTTAGGGGTTTTTAGCATTAATAAAACCTGGGGTAACTCACCAGTCATACCTTTGTTGAGAATAAATAGAGCAAGTAGAACAACTACTGTTACAATTATACGTTGAGCGATATTTTCAAACTTGTTTTCCGGTTTGTGTTGCATCGGGCTTTCTTCTCCTTATAATGTTATTGTTATTTATAGTAAAATATGAACATATTTTTGTCAATAGTTAGTCTTTTATAATAGAAGATGAGCCTGAAAGAGGGCTCTACATATATTCGTATTTTACCATCTTGCTTGAACGCCTAATTTTGTCATCCTTCCTAAACTTGTTTCAGGACCTCTCACCTACCCCCGTAACGTAAGTAGTAAAAATGAGATTCCGGATCAACTCCGGAATGACAGATTGGGGGGAGAAGGCAAAGAGAGGGCGCATTCCTTTCTGCTAATTTAGCGATGAAGGTCGGTCCTCGGTGTTCTTTACGGAGGTCTGACCTTCGTCTTCATAGACCGTAAGTAGAAAAGCCTCCACCCATTCCTTTTTCGCCTTCGGCGGGATTGCCACGCCAAAAAACGTCTCGCAAAGACGGAAT
>JALNXB010000045.1 GCA_023230585.1 bacterium | reverse complement strand
CTCGCCGTAGGCGGAAAAGGAATGGGAATAAACAATAGTGGGGATAAAAGCGAGGATTGCCGCAGTCACACAAAGCGTTCCTTCGCAACGACAAAAAGCGTCGGTTAGCACCTCGTAATTCGTGAATAGACACATACTTTTTTAACGAAAGGAAAAGCAAAAAAATAATAAGGATAAATACGAGGGTTGCCACGTCATTAGAAGGCATTCCTCGCAATGCCATAAAACGACGGATAAAAATATGGATGAAGAAAAAATAATAGAGTTTATAAATAATAATATCAAAATAAAAAACAAGGATGTTATATTGGGTCCTGGTGATGATACAGCTGTGCTAAAATATGACGCAACCAACTACCTTCTTTTAACAACAGATTCTGTAGTAGAAAATGTACATTTTAAGAGGGACCATGCAACCCTTTACCAGATAGGCAAGAAAGCTATGGCAGTCAATCTTAGTGATATATCTGCAATGGGAGGAACACCTCTATATGCACTTGTATCTGTGGGGTTTCCTGATGGGACAAAAAATATAGTTGCGCCTCTCCTAAGAGGTATGGAGAAGATGTCGAGTTTATATAATTTTGATATTGTGGGGGGAAATATAAGTAAGGCGCCTGTTCTTTTTATTGATGTTACAATGGCAGGTATAGTTGAAAAGAAGTATCTTAAACTTAGAAGTGGTGCTTGCGTTGGTGACAATATTTATGTTACAGGAAAACTTGGAGGTACCATTTTAAAGAAACATTTAAATATTGTACCAAGAATTAAAGAGAGCAGAATACTTATTAAAAGAGTGAATGTAACATCTATGATGGATATTTCTGATGGGCTTTCCACTGACCTTACACGGCTTGCTAAAGCAAGTAAAACAGGGTTTAGACTTTGGCTTGACAAGGTTCCTACTTCTGCTGACGCTATAAAAATGAGTTCTTCAAAAAAAGAAGCCATAGCACACGCATTAAATGATGGAGAGGATTATGAACTTCTTTTTACAGTTCCATCTTCCTGCAAGAAAGATGTTCCAGCAAAAATAGGTAATACTATTGTTACTTGTGTAGGTGTGATTACAGAAGAAAGAAAATTTGAAGGGGTTTATCAAGACGAGGTTGTTAAAATAGAACCTTCAGGGTTTTCCCATTTTTAATAACGGATAACAAGGTTTTATTCAAATAAGAGCAGATAGATTTTTTGTAGTATTTCGTTGATTGTTTCAGCCGGCAGAGTGCATATAAATTTAGCGCTTCTACTCCGCCAATCCAGACTTTTTATCTGGTCGGACAGAACAACTCCCTCTACACATATATTTTTTGGGAGTAACACCTCAAAAGGATACCCTTTAATCTGACTTGTAATCGGGCAGAAGATAGCAAGACCAACTTTGCTATTGTAGTCTGATGGAGAAATGACAACAGCAGGACGTCGTCCTGTTTGTTCATTTCCGACCTGAGGAGTTAGCGTTATGGAAACGATATCGCCTCGCTCAGGTATATATGGCTTGGAACTTACCAAATTTCACCTCCCACTGGTTTGCCAATATCAATTTCAGTGTGCAGATTGTTCTTCTTCACTTTAGATAGAAGCTGATTGAGAGTCTTTTTCGGCTTTTCTACCGGTGAAATAACGAGTTTTCTTTTTTTAATTATTATATCAACAGTAGAATTTTCTTTTAGGCCAATTTCATCGGCAATAATTTTGGGGATGCGTACTGAAAGACTGTTGCCCCATTTCTTTATATTGGTTTTCATATTATCGCCTCCCTTTTTGTATCTACAATGAATATACATTAAAAATTCATTTTTGTCAAGTTTAATAAGGTTTTCAGGAATTGTGAAGTAAGAAAGACGTTCCAACAAAGGTAGGTAATACTATTTTTTTAAGATTTCTTTTAAAAAACCTCCTGTATGAGATTTTTTGTAGGAAGCAACTTTTTGTGGGGTTCCTTTTGCTACAATTTTGCCACCTTTGTCGCCTCCGTCAGGACCTAAATCTATTATATAATCGGCAGATTTTATTACTTCAAGATTATGTTCTATCACAAGAACTGTTGAACCTGTATCTACAAGGTTATTCAACACATTAAGAAGTTTTGCTATATCTGCAGAATGTAGCCCAACGGTTGGTTCGTCAAGGATATATAATGTTTGTTCGTTACCTTTTTTTGAAAGTTCTGTTGCAAGTTTTACCCTCTGGGCTTCTCCGCCTGAAAGAGTTGTTGCTGGTTGCCCAAGTTCAATATATCCAAGACCAACATCGTAGAGGGTTTGAAGTTTTGCTTTTATAGAGGATGAAGATTTAAAGAAACTTAGCGCATCTTCTATTTTCATTTCAAGCACTTCTGTTATATTTTTTCCTTTATAGGTAATCTCAAGGGTTTCTCTGTTATATCTTTTTCCTTTACATACATCACAGGGGACATATACATCAGGTAAAAAATGCATCTCTATCTTTTTGATTCCGTCTCCTGTGCAAGCCTCGCACCGACCTCCTTTTACATTAAAACTAAACCGACCTTGTTTATACCCTCTTATACGAGACTCTTCTGTATTAGCAAAAAGTTGTCTTATAAAGGTAAAAGCATTAGTGTAAGTTGCAGGGTTTGATCTTGGAGTTCTACCTATAGGGGATTGGTCTATAACAATAGCTTTTTTTATATTTTCAACCCCTATGATAGCATTATGTTCTCCCGGTTCTTCCCTTGATTGGTAAAGAATTTTTTTAAGCCCTTTATAAAGAATATCTTCAACAAGACTACTTTTGCCTGACCCTGAAACCCCAGTTACACAGACAAACATACCTAAAGGAATTTTAACGTCAATATTTTTTAGGTTGTTATGTTTTGCTCCAAGTATATGTAAAAATTTCTCGTTACCACTTCTTCTTTTTGTAGGGACAGATATTTTAAGTTTTTGAGAAAGGTATTTGCCTGTAATAGAATTCGGGTTTTTAAGTATCTCGTTTACTGTCCCTTTAGCTACAATTTCTCCGCCGTATCTTCCCGCTCCTGGCCCTAAATCAACAATATAATCTGCCTGTCTTATTGTTTCTTCGTCGTGTTCAACCACTACCACAGTATTTCCAATGTCTCTAAGTTGTTTTAGGGTGTTGATAAGTTTAATGTTGTCTCTCTGGTGGAGCCCAATGGTAGGTTCATCAAGTATATATATAACACCTACCAGCCCTGAACCTATTTGTGTGGCAAGTTTTATTCTTTCTGCTTCACCTCCAGAGAGTGTATGGGTCATTCTGTTGAGGGTAAGATAGTTTAACCCTACCTCTTCCATAAAAGTAAGGCGGCTTGTTATCTCTTTTAATATCTGTTTTGCAATAATTTTATCAGTATCTTTAAGTTTAAGAGTAGAGAAAAAATCTTTTGCGTCTTTTATGCTCATAGATGTAATGTCTATTATAGATTTATTGGCTACCTTAACATTAAGAGATTCCTGTTTTAACCTACCACCCTTACATTCAGGGCAACGGACTTCCCTTATATATTTTTGGATTTCTTCTCTTCTATATTGGCTTTCTGTGTGATGGAATAGACGTTCAAGGTTAGGGATCACTCCTTCAAAACCGTATTCTTGAGAACCATAAAGAAGAATTGTAATCTCTTCTTTGGTAAGGTCGCAAGGGCGGTTATCTATACTTTTACCTATAGTTCTTAAAAACGTTCTAAGTAACCTTCTGTAGTATAAAAATAACCCTCTACCACCTGCTTCATGCCAAGGTTTTACCGCTCCATTTTTGAAAGTGGTTTCGTTGTCTGGTATAACAAGACTTGGGTCGACTTTCATAAGAAAACCGAGCCCTTTACATTCAGGGCAAGCACCATAAGGGCTGTTGAACGAGAACATTCTTGGTGATAACTCTTCAAAACCTCTACCACACTTTGTGCAAGCATAATTTTCGTTATAGAGGGTGTCTGTACCTTGTAATTCAGATATCAATAACCCTTTTCCAACCTTTAGAGCCATCTCTACACTTTCTGCAATCCTATCTCTATCTTCTTCTTGGGGTATAAACCTGTCTATAAGAACATCTATATTATGGATTTTATATCTGCTAAGTTTTATTTTTTTATCTATCTCATAATATTTACCATCAACCCTTAACATCAAAAACCCGCTTTTTTGTATCTGTTGTAGTATGTTGACATATTCGCCTTTTCTACCTCTAATAATTGGAGCAAGTATACTTACAATTTCTTTGCCACTTTTTATATTAGATATTCTGTCTATGATTTCTGTTGAAGATTCTCTTGAGATGATTTTTTGGCAATCAGGGCAGTACGGTACACCTGTTCTTGCAAACAACAATCTTAGGTAATCATATATTTCTGTAGTTGTTGCAACTGTGGAGCGAGGGTTTGAAGCAGATTTTCTCTGCTCAATGGCTATAGCTGGTGGTAGCCCTGTGATATGTTCAACATCAGGTTTTTTCATCTGTTCAAGAAATTGGCGTGCGTAAGCTGAAAGACTTTCAATATACCTACGCTGCCCTTCTGCGTATAAAGTATCAAACGCAAGTGAAGATTTTCCAGAACCAGATATACCTGTAACAACTATAAGTTGGTTTCTTGGGATATCTAGGTCAACATTTTTAAGGTTATGCTCTTTTGCGCCTTTTATGCTTATATATTTTGGTTCCATAAATGGGTATTATACCATTTTTTTAAAATAATTTCTATTATTGAGCGTGCAGAAGTTGACAAAAAGCGTTGATTTATCCCGAGTACCCCCGAGGGATTTCCCCCGACAGTATTTCTGAGGGGTACTCGGAACAAGGCGCTTCTCGTAATGACAAGTAAAGGCAAGACAGAATGGGCGGATTAAAGGAAAGGGAAGAGGGTTGGTATCTCTTCTTGAGAAACAATTTGCCTACCAATAGGGGCAGAAACTATCGCCTCAATACATCTTATTTTATCTGCGTTTTTACCATATTTTTCTTTGAGCCATTCTCTGTAGTTGTTGGCGATTGATATATCTTTTTTACTGCGCCATTTATCAAGAAACTTAATTTTTTCTGTATCATCAGAAGGGACCTTATCAAGAAAACCGCCTATCCAAGGCAACCATTCATACATTTGGGATTTATGTTGATGTAATACAAGAAGTTTTTTTTCCCATATTAAGTCAATAGGGATACAAAGGTTAAATATCCCATCAACAGGCGCTGATGAAAAATAGAAATAATACGGGTTATGTTTCATTGGTGGGGATTTAGGGTCAGCGTTGGGTACCATTACCATATATGAGGTGTCAATGACTAATTGGTTGGTATATCTGTGGTCAGGATGGTATTCCATAGGAGAGTGAGTAAATATAGCGTCGGGGGAAAATTCTCTTATGACTGTAAGAAGTTTTTTTCTATAATATAGAGTAGGTTCCAACTCTCCATCGTGGAAAGGCATAATTTTATATTTAACTCCCATTATTTTTGCCCCTCTATAAGCCTCTTTTTTACGTATAGAGGCAAGTGTTTCCTTGTCTATACTCTGGTGACCTATATCTCCGGTTGTCATAGAGACCATTAACACTTTATGTCCAAGTACACTGTAAAATATTGAAGCTCCTCCAAAAGCAATTTCAGAATCGTCTGGGTGAGCACCTATAACCATTATTTTTAGTTGTTTATCCATATTTTATTTTTCTCTGTTTTTGCTCTATTTTATCACACCTTCACATCTATTAAAACAGGGGAGGTTCAATTTACTGAGGGCTTACAATCAGGGTAAAGATGGGGAAGATATTTTGTTGCGTAGTTTGACCCCTGTTGTCAGAACAGCAGGGTGTAAATCTTTCATTGATGGGTCCGTAGGTTTTGCAGATAGAGTTATTTTTATAAATGTAATTGTCCCAAATTGGTCTGGTATATCTCCCTCTTCTACTTGTTCACCTTTAGAATTAAAATACTCAAACCTCGAAGGGTTTTCAGGATATACTTCTTTTGGTAAAAGCATTATTTTGTTTCCAGGGTCAAGGTCCATTCCGTTGACAAAAATTTTGCCATTCTCTGGGTTAATCGTTACGTCCATTCTATCTATAGCCTCGTTAATAACTACGAAAGTCGTAGATTCACCAGATTCAAGAGAAGTAGCATCTATAAGTCCCCATTTTTTGTCCTCTCCATAAGTAATGGTAGTAAGCATTTGTGATAGCACTTGCTGTATCTCGCTATGAATAACAATCGTTTTTCTTACTTTTGCGGCTCTTGTATAAAGATATGTCACAAGACCAAAAACTATTATAAGTATTGCTGTTGCTACCAACAGTTCTATTAAAGTAAACCCTCTCTTGTTTGTTGTGTTCATTACTTTATTACTCCGCGCCGTCTCTTGAAATAATTATAGAATTTTTTGAAACAGTATATTTATCTTTTTTTCTTAATATATATATATCAATCTGGTGATACATTGTTAAGTCGGTATCATTGACTATGCTACCATCAAAAAAAGTATTGTCCCAAGAATATCTAAAATCGTATTTTCTTACAATAAAATCTTTTTCAAAGCCCGATGGAGCCCAGTTGTCCCCGTCCTCTTCTGGGTCAACCTCATCTGGTTTTTTATATGTTCCGTTGCCAGGTCTGTCTCCAAAAGATGCTTGCCTATCACAATAAATTGGTGGAAATTCAATATTTTTTACATCTTCAATTGTGTATTGTTCAAGAGCGTTGGCTATCATTAGTTCGTTTGCTTTGCTTATGACATTCATATTGGCAGACATAAGCATAAGAATAGTAGCAAGCACAACCGCTATCAAAAATATTGCTACTATTATTTCTAAAAGAGAAAAACCTCTTTTACTATAAAACATTTTTTTCATCATATTCATAATTTATAATATTTTTTTACCAAGTAATTTTCCAACTATTAGGTACAGGTAAATATTTTCTTCTGCTACCTGTAAATCCTTTATATACCTCTGAGTTACTTTTGTTTAGGTATGGTGCTGGGTCATAAACGATAGTTCCTTTTGTTATTGTTAAAATTCCCCCAGCAATAAGGAGTCCTTCAATAGTATTGTTTGTATCTATGGTTATGTTATGTTTGGAATATATACTTTCCTTGGCGATTGGGTTGCTGTCTTCATCAACATTAATATTAATCTCTAAGTCGTTTGATTCATTTATTATACAAAACCTGTTATTATCATTATCTTCAAGAGAAAAAGCATCTTCTACATCTATTTTTATTTTGTTAGCATCAAAAGAGTATATTGCTGCTCTCTGGGGGTCACCTAATTTTATGGTAAGAGGTTTCTTTATTGTTAAGACCTGCTCAGTAGTATTACTATTCATTATAATAGCAGATTCATAAGTACTGTTTGTTGCGTTTATGGTGGTATCTCCTGATATAGTAACATCATTACTTGCTAAAACGCTACCATTTATAACTGTTTCTTCTGTATCTCCACGTATAGTAAGATTATTTTTTGTTACAAGGCTACCATTTATAACTGTTCCTTCTAAAATCTCTATTTCGCTACTTGTTAAAACAGTTCCATTAACTGTTGTTTTGTTTAAGGTTAAAGAGCCATTTCTAACAACAAGGTTGCCCGTAATTGCTGTGTCTTCATCCACGGTTACAGAATGATTACTATCAACCTCAAAAGCAGAGTTGAGATTGGCAGGAGTTCTGATATCTTTCTTTATTTCAATGTCTCCTCCATCTACTTTGAACCAATACCGAATATTAATATTTCCTCCTAAGGCGTGCATTCTCGCATTTGACGACACTATTTGAATGTTAGCAACTGAAGCAAAGTCTCTTGGTCCAAGATTGTCATTAGTCCTTCCAAATATATACGTTCTTGTTGCCTGGTCCCAATATACACCAATATCAAGTGCGTTCACTTGTAATGGCTGGGCATCACCAGGACGTTCAACATATCCGTTGCCATCATATATTTCAGTAAAATAGTCAGGGTGAGGTGTTGTTGGCATTAATGGTATATTGGGGGTTGATATGTTGTGTGTAGGGATGTGTATTTCTGTTTCTGTCCAGGTAGCGTCTGTCCATGGGAAGGGGTCTGGTTTTGTAGAAGATGTTGTTATGTTACCTTTTATGGATACGTCGTTGGGGTTTGGAATAGCAACAGTTGATGCATATATAACCTTTTTGTTAAATGGATCAGCAATACCTTGTTTGTTATTGTTTAAAGGTGTTCCTGAGGCGTTTTCTCCACGTATGTTAACAGATATTGTTGCAGACCTGCCTTTGTAATATCCAGTTGAGGTAAGGGTATCTTCGTTAGGGTTTCCTGTTGTTGTTATTTGAACCCTACATTTTGCATTGGGTATGCCTGTTGGATTATATTCTCTTCTGTAGCTTATCCAGGTCTCTACAGTTGTTCCGTCGGATGAAGAACCTTGAAAATAATAGTCGCTTGTAGGATAGTCCTGATGGTCGTACCCTTTATGGTTTAGCCAATAGAAAGCATCTTGTATACCCGATTCTGCTATTGTAAGGGCTGTGGTTTTGTCTTTATAGAAGTGGGCTCTTCTTATGGCTGTTGTTGAGGATATAACTACGGCAAGTATAAGGGAAGAAAAGATAATTATCATCACAAGCACCATTATCAGAGCCATCCCTTTTTTTGTTTTCATGGTATTGTCCTTATTTGTTATCACAGTAAAATTATACCTTAATTTTATAAGTTTTGCAAGTAAAATTTCTGGTAAAAAATCCTTGTCTTTATCCTTGCCTTGTCGCCGTTTTGTGGCGTTGCGAGGAGTGTTTGTCCCGAGTACCCCCGAGAGGTAGAGGTTGTATGCGCCGTAATACCAGAGTGAGTAAATAACACCCCATACTTTTTATTGACAGAAAGAACTCTTTTTAGTAATGTATAATGTATGGAGACACTTTTTAAAAGAGTAGAGATGTTTGTGTGTGAAGAAAAAATTATTGAAGATGGAGATAGGGTGTTATTAGCTGTTTCAGGAGGTCCTGATTCAATGTTTCTTCTACATTTCTTCTATTATTTATCTCAAAAAAATAAAATCACAGTTAAGGTTGCGTATATCCACCATCATATGAGGAAGAAAGCCGATAAAGAACTCCTTTTTGTTAAAAAAGTTGCGGAGTCGTATGGGTTTTCTTTTTATAGTGGAGATATCTATATTACAGGTAAAAGTGGTGTAGAAGAGAAAGGACGTATAGGGAGGTATAAAGAACTTTGTAGGATATCAGGAGATACGGGGTGTAACAAAATATCTACAGGTCATACCCTCGACGACCAAGTGGAAACTGTTCTAATGCACTTAATCAAAGGTACTGGGTTGGCAGGTATGCGAGGAATTCTTCCTATATCAGCACCTTTTGAAGATAAAGATATTGTTCTGGCAAGACCGTTACTTTCTATTTCTAAATCTGATATTGTTGCAGCACTCAAAAGAGAAGGTGCTAAATATAGTATAGATTCATACAACCTTTCTCCTGATTTTTTCCGTAACAAAATAAGACAAAAAATTATGCCGTTGTTAAAAAAGTATAATCCGAAAGTAAGGGAGAAGATACTTAGAACATCTTTGCTGGTACAAGACGATTTTGATTTCTTGAAAGAAGAAGCAAAAAGAAGTGTTGAAAAAATTTTTATTGAGAAAGATGAAACAATAGATTTAAATGTGTATAAAGGGTTACATATTTCTATTAAAAGAATGGTTATATCTCTGTTGGTAAAAAAAATAAAGAATACCCGCTACAGGTCTTTTGTTTTAATAGAAAAGATAAGAAAACGTCTTGATAAACTTGATTATGAATTTTTAAGTATAACCGACTTAGAAAGGATTATTAACGATAGACCGATTAAAAAAGTTTTTGTTCAAGATTTTGTTGAAATTGATTTGGATATACCTGGAACTGTTGTAATGGCAGATGGAACAAACGTTGAAAGTGACAAGATATCTGTATCTGATGAGATTTTTTGTAATAGAGAAAGGTTTATCTGTTATTTGGATATGGATAAGGTAGGTAAGAAAATAAAAATCCGAACTCGCAAAATAGGGGATACTTTTGTTCCTTTGGGGATGGTTAATAGAAAAAAACTTTCAAGGTTTTTTATAGATAAGAAGGTGCCGTCTTTAGATAGAGATAAGTATCTTGTATTTGAGGTTGGCAGAGAGATTATCTGGGTTTGTGGGTTGGAAATATCTGACAAGTTTAAGGTTACAGAAGGTACAGAGAATGTTGTGAAAATTTCTGTAAGACCAACTGTAAAAAGCCCTTTTATTTGACATAAGGTAGTGGGTAACTTACAATTTTTACTACAAACAAACTAATTAACTACATAGAGGGGAAAAATGGCACTAAAAAAGATTAGATTGGGAGTTGTTGGGTATGGAAGCGACCCAACTGTAGCTGCTCGTGGTCGGTTTTTAACAAAAATGACAACAGAGAATATCGAAGGGGTCGAAGCGGTTGGTATTTGTGATATAAATATAAAAGCGTTAGAACTTGCAAAAAAAGATTTTCAAGAGGTACCTCTATACGAGAATTTTGATAAGATGCTTGAAGAGGTTTCTATGGATGCTCTTCTTATAGAAACGCCTGCTCACTTGCATGCGGAGTTTGCTATTAAAGCTCTTAAAAAAGATATAAACGTCTTATCAGATATACCTTCTGTTAAAACCTTACAAGAAGCAGATGAACTTTGGGTAGCACAAAAAAATAGTAAAGCGTTTTATATGACAGGAGCTAACGCTAACTTCCCTGGGTGGATTGATACTGCTTTAGATTTAAAACGAAAAGGGCTTCTGGGGGAACCTTTTTATGTTGAAACTGCCTATATACATGATTGTAGGGAACTTTGGGAAGCAACACCGTGGCGTAAAAACGCTATATCTATTAGTTATTGCACACATTCACTGGGACCAGTTTTGCAGTTGGTTGAGGAGGACCTTAAATGGGTTTCTTGTTTTGATACAGGTAGCCATATAAATAAAGAAGAAGGGCAACACGATGCTATGACAGCAATTTTTAAGACAGATACTAACGTGGTTGTTCATTTATTGACCTGTTTTATAAATAACACCCCTTATGGTTGTCAACATAAGCACCGTTTTTTTACAACAAAAGGAGCGTTTGAGCGTACATTGGCTAAACCAACATTTAGGAGTACTGAAAGAGCAGCTCAGCAACGGATACTTTTTTGTACTAACCAACTATATGGGTATAACAATTGGATAGAGTTACCTATAGATGGACATTCGAGACCTGAATATAAAGGGAAAGAAAAGTTGGGGCACGGCGGAATAGATTATATTATGATGGAGCGTTTTACAAAGGCGGTAAAGGCGGGAGGTCCTTCGCCTATAAGTTTGAAAGAAGGGTTGCGTATGACTTTGCCTGGTATATACGCTGCGGAATCAGCAGTTAAAGGAGGCAAACTTCTTAAGATTGTATATCCTTGGGATGAAGACTGGAGTGTTGATAAAAAGTAGAGAAAGAAAAACAAAACCCTCTTGTGTTATTGTGTGAGGTAAAGGAGATAAATATGAGTGTAGATTTTAAGTTTGAGATGGCTAAATTTTTACCTTTTAGAGATATGGAAGAATGCGAAAGGGTTCGCAAAATCAAAAAAGAAGATTTCTTTAAACACCCAAACAAGAATTTTCAAATTAAGAGTTATCCTAATAAAGAGATATTTAAAATTAAATACCTTTTACATATGGTTGGAGGGATAAAGCAAAGTCTGGAGGAAGGGAAACAACATGTTATGATTCTTCCGGCGTGGTGTTTTTATCCTGAGTTGGCAGATATAGTTAATGAACTGAATATACCTTGCCATCACGTGCATACATTTAATATGGACGAGTTTGCTAACCAAGACGGTGTGGCTGCACCTAAAGAATGGCCGTTCAGTTTCCAGTATTCTATGTGGACGGCACTTTTTAATAGAATAAGACCAGAACTGAAGATACCTGAAAACCAGATACATTTTCCAAATGAAAAGAATGTTAATGATTATAGTAAAATGATTGAAGACCTTGGTGGTGCTGATGTTTGTTATGGTGGAATAGGTTGGTCTGGGCATATAGCGTTTTTTGACCCACATCTTGGAGATGAGTTTGGAGACGATATTGATGCATACCTTAAAGCAGGCACACGGCTTGTTGAACTTCATCCTATGACTATTATGCAAAACTCGCTGTTTTTATCTAAAAATAGTGGAGATTGGTCAGCCCATCCACCCAAAGCGTACACTATAGGACCTAAAGAACTGGCTGAATCAAAACTTGTAAGTTTCTGGTGCGGCTTTTCAGATAATGCGTCTATGTTCCAACGTTTTATAACTCGTTTGTCTGCACACGGTCCTGTTACACCTTATGTTCCAGCAAGTATACTTCAAATATTGAATAGTGAACTGTATGTAACCGACCAGATTGCAGAAGATTGTCATGAAGATGAGTTTAAATTCACTTTTTAGTGTATAAAGTAAAAAAGTATGATGTCTATTCACTAGATGCTACCCTCTCTTTGCCCTCTACCCATAGGGGAGAGGGCAAAGAGAGGGGGGCTTTTGCTTTTTGCTTGTAATTCCGGACGTGATCCAGAGTCTCATTTTTACTACTCCCCCATTCCGTCTTTGCGAGTGTTTCGTAACGTGGCAATCTCGCCGTAGGCGGAAAGGAATGGGGGAACAATAGTAATGATAAAAACGAGGGTTGCCACGCCACAATACGGCTCGCAATGCCAAAAAACGGCAGTTAAAAGAAGAGATCCTGAAACCCTGCCAGGGTAAACAAGTACAGGATGACAGGTTAGGAGAATTAAATAAAACAGGGGTAAGTTTATGGATAAGAAAAAATTGAAAGGCAAGATAATAGATTGCCATAACCATATAGGGGTCTCTATAAAAGCGTATGCTCGCTCTGAGTATCCTTATGCAGAAACTGTTGAATCTCTCTTTTGTAAACAACAATCAGCAGGCGTTGATGTTAACATTATTTTTCCTTTCACTTCTGACCTATTTTTCAATTTGAGGTCTCTTATATCAAAAGGTGTTAATATTTCTGACCGTCAACCCTTTTCAAAGGTTCCTTTTGGCTCAGAAAACAGTCTAATTATGGACGAACTTTTAAGGTTTAACCCTGAATATAGGGACAACTTTATTCCTTTTGTGTCTGCGGACCCTATGAGGAAAGTTGAGGCACAGGTAAAGCATTTTGAATCTCTTGAAAAGAAGTGTCCCATATATGGGATTAAGATAAACCCTACTTCATCTCAAAGTCGAATAGATTCTCTGTTAAAGAAAGGTGAGCCACTATTAAGGTATGCCAGAGAAAGGAATATTCCTTTCCTTTTTCATACATCTCCCAGCACAGACGATTACTATTCTTATGTTGGGGATGCGTTAAAAGTGGTTGAAAAGAATCCAGATGTAAGGTTTGCTCTTGCTCACGCTATAGTGTTTCATAAAGGGTTCCTTGATGTAGCAGATAGTATGCCAAACGTGTGGGTTGATACTGCTGCTTTAAAAATTCAGGTAGACCTTTTTAATCGCGAAAAATTTGGTGAAAACTATCAAGCTATAGATGCAGATTTTTCTGACCATAAAAAGGTTATGCAGAAACTTATGGAACTTTATCCGCATACGATTATATGGGGAAGCGATTCCCCTGCGTACTCATATATTTGCAGACGACTACAGGATAAGGATAGGTATATGGACTTTAATTATAAGGGTTCTTATCAAGGAGAAAAAGACGCTCTCGATTCTTTACCTAAACATCTTAAAGAAAAAGCCTCTAATATAAATACTCTTGACTGGCTCTTTGGATAAACCTTTTCTTTTTGCTTACAAACTTACAAGCTTTACAATCTCTCATTTTGTTGTTGGAGGAGCAGGCGAAGCAAGCCCTCGCAGTTTACAGTTTTTTTGTTCTAAATTGTTAGGTTCTCTAATCGTTTAATTCTTTCCTCAATAGGTGGATGAGTAGAGAATAGGTTGAATATAGATTTTGCTGTAAAAGGAGCTACTATAAAAAGGTGAGCAGTTGAAGGGTTAGCGTTCTGCATAGGGTGGTGTTTGACCCCTTCTGTCAGTCGTCTTAAAGCAGAAGAAAGGTATAGAGGGTTACCTGCAAGTTTTCCTCCTACTGAATCTGCAAGATATTCTCGATTGCGAGATATTGCAAGCTGAATAAGCATAGCTGCTATTGGTGCAAGTATAACCATAATTAAGGTTCCTGCTAAACCTATAATATTCCCTTCACCTCTTCTGTTGTTCCTGTTGCCCATACCTCCAAACATTGCTGACCATTGAGCCATTCTGGCAACAAAAGTTATAGCGCCAGCCATAGTAGCAGCAATTGTGGCTATAAGTATATCTCTATCTTTTACATGGGCAAGTTCGTGTGCAAGGACTCCTTTAAGTTCGTTGTCTGAGAGGAGTTCAAGAATGCCTGTTGTAACAGCAATGGCAGCATTTTTAGGGTTTCTGCCGGTAGCAAAAGCGTTTGGAGTGGCTGAGGTTATAAGGTATAACTTTGGCATAGGCATTCCTGCTCTCTGAGTAAGTTCGCTCATAATATTATATACAACAGGGACATTGTTGTATGAAATTTCTTTAGCTTTATACATTGCAAGGACCAACTTATCAGAGAAAAAATATGAAAAACCGTTCATTACAAGAGCAAAAATTAAAGCAATTAACATACCGCCTTCGCCAAAGGAACTCCCTATCAAGACAATTATTACTGTTAAAATACCAAGAAATAAAAAAGTTTTAAGTCGCATCGCCATTTTATTAGTTCCTCCTTTAATATTTTAATATATTGTACCACTTAAGGATTGTTAAGGCAATCTTTTGGTTGACTGGTGTTTTAACTCTATTATACAATATTATAAGTGGTAAAAAAGTATGTGGTGTCTACTCACTCTGGTACTACGGCGCATACACCTTCTACGCCACAATCGGGCACTCTGAGAACTCACCCTTCTGCACAAAGAGCGTCTCCGAAGGGCTTAACAGGCTCAGAGTAGAAGAACAAAAGGCTTGAACCTTTTGTTAACAGCCCGATTCTTGCTTGAGT
>JALNXB010000044.1 GCA_023230585.1 bacterium | reverse complement strand
CCTTTGCATATTACTTATTAAGTAATACCTAAAAAAAAGAGCTCTGTCAAGTGAAGTTACTATTTTTATTGCATTATAGAAATTTATGGTATGATATATTACTTATTTTTCGCAGAGTTACAGTTTAAGTTTTTATAATTATAACTTAGGTAACTTTTACCAATTTTAACAAATCATTTTGGAAATATTTAATTTACTTAGTATTTCTTTATATTATAGTAATTATTGATTTATTGTTTGACATTACTGTGATGAATTACAACAATAAGAATGATAGTTGTATTTATTGACAACCTATAACTATGTTAACAAATTTTTCAGTTTTTGTAAACAAAAAAACAAAATAGAAAAGAGGAGATGAACTCTCAGAACTTGCCCCAACAGTACTTGTAAGGGGGTTGTTCCGTCTGCTCCTTACTAAAGCGGAATGAAGAGAATTTATCTTAAATAATGGGGAACTCACTTATCTTTTGGTAGCGCAAAATCGGGGCGGGCGGATTCGAACCGCCGACCTCTTGGTCCCGAACCAAGCGCTCTAAACCAGGCTGAGCCACGCCCCGTAAACCCTAAAAACTAAATGCGCCCAGCCCGACTCGAACAGGCAACTTTCAGGTCCGCAACCTGACGTTCTATCCATTGAACTATGGGCGCTATTTTAGGTATTATACAGGTTGTTTCCTTTGGTATCAATACCAACTATTGCTGGGAAGTTTTCTATATTAAGTTTAAAAATTGCTTCTGGACCAAGGTCAGGGTATGCAACAACTTCCATCTTTGTCACAAATTGCCTTAGGTATGCCCCACAACCTCCGTATGTAACAAGATAGATTGCCCCATATTTTTTGCAAGCAACAGCCATCGCATCTCCTCTAACACCTTTACCCATTGTAGCTTTCAACCCTTTCTCTAATAGAGCCACTGTGTAAGCATCCATCCGTATACTTGTAGTTGGTCCGCAGGAACCGATTACTGTTCCTTCAGGCGCTGGAGACGGTCCCATATAATATATCAAGTTGTTTTCGATAGGTATAGGTAAAACTTCGTTACCCTCTATCGCTTCTATAAGTTTTTTGTGGGCAGCATCTCTTGCTACATATAAACAGCCAGATATAGTTACTTCATCACCTACACATAAATCATCGAAAGAATAATCTCTTACAGGAAATATAATATTTTTTTTCATTTGAATTCTCACATTTTGTTACCATAAGTTAAAAAACTGTTCTATTGATACTTTTTACTAATTTACTAATATTCATTTAAAGTTTAACAACCCCAAATCTGTGCGCCCAGCAAGAAATGTTAACAGCTACAGGTAAACCTGCTATATGGGTAGGAAAAGTTTCAAACCTTACATCTAACGCTGTTGTTTTACCTCCAAACCCACCAGCCCCTATATTTAAAGCATTTATTTTATCACGAACCTCAAGTTCCATTTTTCTATATTCTGATTCCTTACCCATTTCGCATAAAGCAAGTTTTGAAAGAAGAGCTGCCTTCTCAAACGAACCTCCAATACCTACCCCGACATATATAGGTGGACACGGTTTTGAACCAGCGTTTTTCACTGTCTCAAGGATAAAACTCTCTATACCTTCCATACCAACTGTTGGGCTGAGCATTCTTAATGCAGAGGTATTTTCTGAACCAAACCCTTTCGCCAAATAAGAGACTTCAAATTCACCTTTTTTCCCAGAGATAATATGAACTACACCAGGCGCATTATCTTTTGTGTTTTGTCTATTGAGCGGGTCAACAACAGACGTTCTTAAATACCCTTTTTTACTGCCTTGTCTTAACCCCTCACTTATGATATTATCCAGGTTTTCATAATCCCCCACCTCTACCACCACATCGCTACCTTGCCTAACAAAAAATACGCCAAGCCCAGTATCTTGACAAATTGGTACCCTATCTTTCTTTGCCATCTCTAAATTTTCTAATATAACCTCAAGATACTTTTTACTTAAAGCGTTGTCTTCAATATCAAGAGCTTTTTTTATGTCAACTTCAACTTCTTGCAATGCAAAATGGCTTGTCTCTTCAACTAATCTTGCAACTTTTTCAATTATTTCATTGTAAAATATTTTTCTCATTTTCCCACCATATATTGTTGAATCCTGTTTGATAGTTTAAAATAATGTTTGTGTAAAAGTTTATTTTTAAAAGTATCTCTAAAGGTACCTGTTTTATAACTCCAAGCCGCTCAAAGTCCATCTTTTCAAACTGCCTCATTATTCCCAGCACACTTTGAGAGATCTTTACTGAATAAACATCTTTTTTACTACACTCTTGACAGACTATTCCACCAAGTTTACCACTAAACAGACTGGTCTTTTCTGGGTTGTTACATATAATACATCTATTCAACTGTATGCCATATCCAAGAATTTTAATCAACCTAAGTTTAAAGCATATATAGAGTATTTCCGGAGACCTTGAATCAGGCAACATCTTTCCTATACCTTTAAGAAGTTCAAACAACTTTTCTTCTTTCTCTTTCTCCGGTGTAAAAAGATTAACAAGATTTAATACAGTATGCCATACAACAAGGTTTTCCTTGCTCTTCATCTCGTTTGCTTCTATCAACGACGGAGAACTTAGTAACCCAAGTTCCGAACGACGCATATAAAAAAAAGCAAAAATAGAAGAACCGGGTGTAAATGCTAAAGGCGGGACCCTACCCTTAGATTTTCTCACACCTTTAAGTATACATCTTATTTTACCAAATTGTCCAGTATATAGGGAAAGAATAACACTCGTCTCCCTAAAATCACTCCTTTTTAAAATTATCGCTTCTATCTTTGTCGGCGCCATTTTCTGGTCCAAAAATCCCCATTGAGATAACCGTTTTTATTGCTTCCTCAACAGGAATGTCAAGTTTTTCAATTTTATTTTCAGGCACAAGCAGGTAAAAACCTGTGCTAATATTAGGCACAGTAGGAACAAAAACGCTTATATAACCTTTTATACTCGACTGCCCCGTAACAAACCCAACGGTATATGTGCCACTAAAAAATTCTATCCTAACAGCTTCCTTAAAAACGCTCTTACCTCCGTGAAAAAGGTTACTACTAATCTCTTTAATAAAAGTATAAATCTTGTTAAGCAACGGCATCGTCTCAAAAAACTTTTCCAATATATATAATATTTTTTTTCCTAAAAAATTGTCTGCTAAAAAACCTATCAATAGAATCAAAACAATCAATAGAAAAAAACCAGCACCTGGAATATATATTTCGGGTATATGTTTTTTTAAAAAAAATCCAAGTATATTCTCAAAAAAAAGTATAACTCTATACAGAATCCATACAGATAAAGAAGCGGGCACAATAAAAATGAGTCCAGATAAAAAGATTCTTTTTAGGCTCTTCATTAATGTCTCCAGAACAACTGAAAAATAAGAGATGTGAACAGTATACCTATAATACCCCCAACTACAACCTCTATTATCTTATGTATCCCTTTTAACACCCTACCCTGCGCAACCCAGAACGCCAGAATAAAGACCAATAAAGAGATAACAGGCACTTCGTGAAAAGTAAATATTGATATAGCCGTCCAGATACTAAAAGCCATAACACTATGTATACTGGGCATCCCACCAGCTAAAGCTACTTTTTTAGAAAACAAGTATTTCATAATAAGGGCAAGAAGTATTACCAGCACAAGAGAAATAAAACTTAGGTACCACGGAGATTCTGCAATATTTGTAAAAATGTTTCTCCAACCTTCAGGAAAATATTTAACAAGTATCAGATACCCTGTAATAAATGCCCATATAGCAGTAATAAAAACTGCTGAAGCTGCAATATCTTTAGCTTTCCTTGCTTCTGTATGATATTTATCGGTAAAAACATCAACAATTTTTTCTATCACGGTATTGATAATCTCTGCAAAAAGGACCATCCCTATAACAAGAAGAAGAATAAGAAACTCAGATAAAGGCACTTTTAAGAAAAGACTCATTGATATCACCAAAAAGCCGAATACCAGATGTATTCTAAAGTTTCTTTCTTCTTTAATAATATACAAAAGCCCTGTCATCGCATTATTAAAACTTGAAACAACATCTCTTCTATTTTTATTATTATGTTGATTCATCACCATCTTTTCCTGTGATACTACAAAAGATAGAATCTTGTATTTTAAACATTTGCACCTTATCTGCAGGTTTATAATCTTTATAATTTTTTAAATGTAGGTACCCGTGTATAATAAGGTAAATTATTTCATTTTCTAAAGATTTTCCGTATAAACGGCTGTTTTGGAACGCTGTCTCCGCTGATATAACTATCTCTCCGTACCTTTGTGATAGTTTAAAACTTATTATATCTGTTGTAGAATCTTTGTTTAAAAATTCTTTATTAAGTTTTCTGATAGTTTTATCACTTACAATCACAACCCCTACCTCTTCTGGAGGTGGATGAAAAAGGTCAGGGTTATTATCAAAAGCACTCTTTATTTGATTAAGGTTTATTGTTAGTTTTTTCTGGCGGTTATTTATCTGAAACAGAGGACCCTTTTTCTTTTTGATGTTTTTCATAAGCGTCTATTATTTTTTTTACCAATATATGTCTTACAACATCTTCATTAGAAAAGTAGACAAACTTTATCTCTTGAATGTTATGTAAAATCCTTTGAATCTCAACCAACCCTGAAGTATTAGATGTTAAAGGGAGGTCTATCTGTGTTACATCTCCTGTCACAACAGCTTTTGAATTGATACCGAGCCTTGTTAGAAACATTTTCATCTGCTCGTAAGTTGTATTTTGGGCTTCATCAAGTATTACAAAAGCATTGCTCAATGTCCTACCTCTCATATATGCAAGAGGCACTATTTCAAGTATCCTTCTTTCTGTCCATTTTTTCAATTCTTCATAACGCATAATATCATACAAAGCGTCATATATTGGTTGCAAATAAGGTTTAATTTTTTCTTCAAGGTCGCCAGGTAAAAACCCTAACCTTTCACCAGCTTCAAGAGCAGGTCTGGTAAGAATGACCTTTTGAAAAACACCTTTTTTTATAAATTCTATCCCACAAGCCACCGCAAGATAAGTTTTTCCTGTCCCTGCTGGACCTATACCAAAAGTTAAATCATAATCTCTTATAGAAGAAAGGTATTCCTTCTGTTTAGGGTTTCTTGGTTCTATAAACCTTCTCTTTGAATCAACAACAATAACATCTTCCTGGTCAGAAAGTTCTATCTCAGAACCAGGAATATCTCCAACAATCCTTAATATTTCGTTTTTTGAAAGAGTTTTTCTGCCCCTTATATATTTCTTTAATGCTTCCAACACCTCAGAGGCTCTTTCAACAAACTCTACTTCCCCTCTTATCTTTACCAGATTACCTCTTGTATATAATTGCACATTCAAGAGATGCTCCATATAAGAGATATTTGCATCCTGAATACCAAATATCAGTTGCGCTTCTTGGTTGGTAAGATATACTTCTTTAGTTATTGACATTTAAGGTATGATTATCTTGACTCCCACTGGAATCCGGTTGGGGTTTTGCAAAACGTTCTGGTTTCTGCTATATATCGACTTCCAATTAGAAGTATTACCATAAAACCTTTGAGATAAACTGCTTAACGTATCACCACTTCTTATTGTATAATACCGTTCTGCCATTGGTTCTGGCATTATGATAGGTTCTTCTGGTGGCGACATTTTTGTTGTTGCTCTCAACCTGTTAACCTCTGATATTGTTTGGTTAGCAACAGCAATAGATTTCTCACTTGAAACGTTTGCTGCCTTTATAGCATCGTTAGCCGCCTTAATAGCTTTTTCAGCAGATTTATCAGCGTGGTCCATAGAAAGTTTTGAAGCCCTATTGGCAGCAGATATTGCTTTTGCTGTCTCTTGTTCAGCAAACTTTCTTGATTCATTTACTGCCTTTATCGCTTTTATTGATTCTTCCTCAGCAAACTTTTTTGATTCGTTAGCTGCCTCTAAAGCCTTGTTAGCAGCTTCAATAGATTTTTTGCTTGCGGCTTCAGACTGTCTACTCTTTTCTAACGCTTCTTGAGCTATTGCTTCTGATTTTTTGCTTATTTCAAGACTTGTTTCAGCAATTGCAAGAGCCTGTTTAAGTTTTATTTCCATAACCTCTTCTTTGGCTAACTCTTCTTTTGCTGGTTGTTTAATTGTTGCACATCCAGATAACAATAGAATACCTGCTGGAATCCATATATATTTTAAATTCATCACATTATGCTCCTTGTTTATATCTTAAACTATTTAGCACTCACAAAATTTAACTTAACTTGTATTCTATATTAAAACTGTCACAAAAGATTTTAATTATACTATAATACTATCATTATACTTTAGGAATGTCAACCTGTATACGGTTCTCTTTCAATAGTTTTTCTTCAACCTCTCCCGGTGCAAGAGTAAGGGGGCAAGTCCCTTTCTGAGTTTTCGGGAACGCTATTGCGTCTCTTATACTTTCTTCTTTAAGCATAAGCATCATTAACCTATCTAACCCCAATGCTAAACCTCCATGAGGTGGCGCTCCAAGTTGAAGTGCTTCAAGTAGAAAACCGAACCTGTTTTTATAAACCTCCTCATCTATCCCCAAAATTTTAAAAATATCCTCTTGTAAACTTTTGTTATGGATTCTTATACTACCCCCACCTATCTCATTTCCATTTAAAACAATATCATACGCTCTCGACTTAATCTTTAAAGGGTTCTCTTTAATATGAGGTATATCTGAAATAATCGGTGAAGTAAAAGGGTGGTGTATAGATTGAATTCTGTTTTCATCACTATTAAATTCAAATAGAGGGAAATCCACAACCCATAAGAAATTAAATATATCAGCCTTGACCATTTCTGGAATTTTTGCGACAGCAAACTCTTTAATTTTATTTAGGTTTTCATTAACCCATTTTTCTTCGCCACCAAGAAAAAAGAGCATAGAACCAGTAGAACCGTTTTCTGGTTTTAACTTTGCTACTGTATCTTCTGTAAGAAACTTCTTTAGTGGGCTCTGTATTTCTTCATCTTTAAATTTTACCCAACCCAACCCACCTCCACCTGCTTCTTTTATTGACTTATCAAGGTTCTCTATTTCTTTCAGAGATATCCTATCTCCTGCTGGAACCGTAAAACCTTTAATAATACCACCTTTTTCAATTATACTTTTAAGTATCTTTATATCTGTTTGCATAATAATATCTGATAAATCTTTATACACAATATCTATTCTGGTATCAGGTTTATCAGAACCATATTTCTCCTTAGCAACAGCATAAGCCATTCTTTCAAAAGGTATCTTGACCTCTATATGAAAAACTTCCTGCATAACATACTTTAACAATCTTTCGGTTACATCTATAACATCTTCTTCCTCAACAAAAGACATTTCCATATCAAGTTGAGTAAACTCTGGTTGTCTATCTGCTCGGAGGTCTTCATCACGAAAACATCTTGCAATTTGAAAATATCTATCCATACCTCCTACCATTAAAAGTTGCTTAAAAAGTTGTGGAGATTGAGGTAATGCATAAAATTTACCAGGACTCAATCTTGACGGAACAATAAAATCTCGTGCTCCTTCAGGTGTGCTTTTTGTAAGGATAGGCGTTTCAATCTCAACAAAATTTTCCGAAAGTAAAAAATCTCTCATTTTATGACAAAAAAGAGCTCTTTTTTTAAGGTTATCCTGTAGTTTTGGGTTCCTCATATCTATATATCTATATTTAAGTTTTAGGTTTTCACCTACCTTATCTGCCTCACAAGGTTCAAAAGGCAGAGCATCTACTCTGTTCAAAACAGATATACCTTCTACCTTAATCTCTATTTCGCCTGTAGGTATTTTTAGGTTAACGGTATCAGGAGGTCTTTCTACAACTTCACCTTCAACCTTGACCACCCACTCATTACGCAATAATTTCACTTGTTCATATAGTTCTTTATTTGTTTCTTCTGGAGAAACCACTACTTGAGTAATCCCGTACCTATCTCTAACATCAAAAAAAGTTAGTCCACCGTGGTCTCTTATAGAGTTTACCCATCCGCACAACACCACCTTATCTCCAAGATTTGTTTTATTGAGAATACCGCAAGTGTGACTCCTTAACATTTTTCATACTCCTTTTACTCCACACATTTGCAAGGGAGTTTCATTTTTAATTTTCTTAACCGTAATGATACAGCCAACCATCTAAACTGGTAATTACCGTTCAATTATATTTTTTATTGTTTGAGCACAATTATCTCTTTGAACCTCTTGTTGAGTACCAGTAACCATATTTTTTAGAACAATTACTCCTTTTTCAATTTCTCTTTCACCTAAAATAACAGACCATCCAAACCCACCTCTATCTGCTCTTTTAAGGGAAGTTTTTAACGATTTTTCATCATAATCCATTTCTACAGGAATTTTTTCTTTTCGCAATTCACCAGATATCTTTAACCCTAACTGTTTTGCCTGTTCGCCCATACTAATTATATATACCTTAGACCTAACAGGTGCTTTTTTCTCAACAAGTTCAAGAAGCCTTTCCATACCTATAGCAAACCCTACTGCTGGCGTTTCTTTACCACCCAACTCCTTAACAAGCAGGTCATATCTTCCCCCAGCGGCTATAGCGTTCTTATCTTCTTTCAAGAAAACCTCAAAGACTGTCTTTGTATAATAGTCCAGCCCTCTAACAAGGTTAGACCGAACATTATACTCTATTCCTTTTTTTTGGAGATATCCCAACAAAGTAGTAAAGTAGTCAGCACATTCTTGACATAAAACCCCCTGTATAGAAGGAATATTCTCTGTCAATTTTCCGCATACAGGGTTTTTGCAATCCATTATCCTTAACGGAGATTTTTCGCTCCTTACCTTACAATCTTCACATAAACGGTCGCGAATAGATAAAACATACTCTTTAATAATTTCGGTGTACCTTGATTTACAATCTTTACAACCAAGAGTGTTAACATCAAAATAGACATCCTTTATCCCAAGATTACTTATAATAGTGTTCAAAATCTCTATAACTTCACCATCATAAAAAGGTGACGCCCCTCCAAACAGTTCTACTCCAAACTGATAAAACTGTCTATACCTACCTTTCTGAGGTCTATCATACCTAAACATAGGTCCATAATAGTATAAACGAGTAATCCCATCAAGTGAAGAAAGGGTAGACTCAATATAAGCCCTAACTGTAGAGGCTGTCCCTTCCGGCCTTAACGCAAGTTTTCTACCTTTTTTATCTTGGAAAGTATACATCTCTTTTGAGACTATATCTGTTTCCATACCAACACTTCTTTCAAATAGGGCTTGCTCTTCTATAACAGGTGTACGTAATTCGCTGTAATTGAAAAGATTGACCGTTTCAGAAATAATTTTTTCCACAAAATGCCACTTTTCTATCTCCTCTGGCATAATATCATGCATCCCACGAACCTTTTTGTATTGTCCCATAATGGTATATAATTTATCATATAAAGCAGGTTATTGACAAAAAAAAATAAAAGATGTATAATCTTTCCTATGTTAACAAACAAATAAAGTCGAAGGAGAAATCAATATGATTGAAACAGAAAAAAAGCAGACCGTTATAAAAGGTTTTGGAAGACATGAAAAAGATACTGGCTCGCCAGAGGTCCAAATTGCGTTAATAACAGAAAGAATTAATGCTTTAAACCTACACTTTTCCAAATTTAAAAAAGATACCAACTCAAGAAGAGGTTTTCTTAAACTCATTGGGCAAAGACGCAAACTTCTTAAGTATCTACAAGCAACTAATCCTTCCAAATATCAAGAAGTTTTAATTAAGCTTAATTTAAGGAAATAATATAATGTTAAAAAAGAAATTCGAATTGCCTGTCGGTAAAGATGTTATCTCTTTAGAGACAGGTTTTGTAGCTACACAGAGCGACTGTTCTGTGTGGGCAAGAATGGGTGATACAATAGTTCTTGCTACAGTTGTAGGTAACAAAGAAAGAAGGGAAGATATAGATTTTTTCCCTTTAAGTTGTGATTATAGAGAACATATTTCCGCTGCTGGTAAAATACCAGGCGGTTTTTTTAAAAGAGAAGGTAGACCAAACGAGAGGGAGATACTTGTTAGCCGTATTATAGACAGGTCTGTTAGACCGTTATTCCCTGATAACTACCTTAACGAAGTTCAGGTTATAGTCAATGTTTTATCGGCTGACCTTGAAAACAATCCTGATACACTCTCTGTAAACGCTGCTGCGTTAGCTCTCTTTGCCTCGTCCATACCATTTAAAGAACCTGTAGCTTGTGTAAGAGTCGGTCTTATAGATGGTAATTATATAATCAATCCTACCTTTAACCAGATGGAAAAAAGTTTAATCAACCTTGTTATTTCAGCTACTTATAATTCCATTGTAATGATTGAAGGGGAAGCTAAGGAATTATCTGAAGACCAGTTTATTGAAGCATTAGAATTTGGGCATAACCAGATAAGAAAGATGCTCGACGTTATAAAAGATTTTGAGACAGAAAAGGCAGACGTAGTTCAACCTGTTTGTGATGAACTTGTCTTAAAATCTGCGACAGAGTTTATTTCAAACAAAATAATGGACGCATACTCTTTCCCAGAGAAGAAAGCGAGAGAAGTTTTTTATAACTCTCTTAAAGAAGAGTTTCTTGCCTCTTACCCTGAGGAAGATAAACAAAAAGAAGCTGCGAAAATATTTGAATCTGTTTTGAAAGATAATATAAGAAAAGTTATCCTTAAAACAGGTAAAAGACTTGACGGTAGAGATTCTACAGAAGTAAGACCTATTGAATGTAATGTTGGTCTCCTACCTCGTAACCACGGGTCGGCTCTTTTTACAAGAGGACAAACCCAATGTCTTGCCTCTGTAACTTTAGGCACAAGTGATGATGAACAGATTATAGATGGTTTACGTGAAGAATCTAAAAAACGGTTTATGTTGCACTACAACTTCCCTCCATTTTCTGTTGGCGAGGTTTCTCCTCTTAGAGGTACATCAAGGAGAGAAATTGGACACGGCGCTTTAGCAGAACGTTCATTGGCAGGTTTTATTCCTAACGAAATAGAGTTTCCTTATACTATAAGAATTGTTGCCAATATACTTGAATCGAACGGTTCTTCTTCAATGGCAACCATATGTGCAAGTAGTCTTGCTCTTATGGAAGCTGGAGTTCCTTTTGATAAACACGTTGCTGGGGTTTCGCTTGGTATAATCAAAGAAGGTGACAAATATATTCTTTTAACTGATATAGCAGGAGAAGAAGACCATTATGGCAACCTTGACCTAAAACTTGCAGGAACAGAGAACGGTATTACAGGATTCCAGATGGACGTCAAAGAATCAGGGTTAACCTCTGAAATATTAAAAGAGGCTCTTTTACAGGCAAACAACGCAAAAAAAGGTATCCTCCAGAAGATGTCAGAAACAATATCTTCTCCCCGCTCTGAAATATCTAAATATGCGCCTCGTATGATATCTATAAAAATAAATACAGACAAGATAGGGCTTGTTATAGGTCCTGGCGGGAAAACAATTAAAAAAATTATTGAAGATACAGGTGCTGATATAAACATTGATGACGACGGTACAGTTAAAATATTTTCTATCGATTGCCAATCTTGTGAAAAGGCTGCTGATGTAATAAAAGGTATAGCAGCAGAACCAGAAGTAGGGAATATATACGAAGGTACCGTTGTGAAGATTATGGAATTTGGTGCTTTTGTACAGTTTCTCCCAGGTAAAGACGGGCTGGTACATATCTCTGAACTTGCCCCTCAACGGGTTAAAAAAGTTGAAGATGTTGTAAAAGTAGGCGACAAAATAAAAGTCAAATTTATAGGGCTTGACGATAGAGGTAAAGTAAAGTTAAGTATCAAGCAAGCTCTTACAGATTGATTTTAAAAAATTCAATATCTTTTTTCTACAAGGGAGCGAAATGGAAGTAACAAAAGTTGGTTCGTCTTCACTCTCCTCTAATAAAACTACAGTAATCGGCGTATTTGCTCCATGTGACCCAAGAATAGATAAAGAATCACGCAAAAGAGCAGCAAATATTTCTCGTATGACAGCTGAAATACTTGCAGAAAAAATACGGTTTGCAGATAATTCCGATTTGCGGATAGTTTATAGCGACACTCTTATAGACGGAGAGAAAAGTGCTGATACAGTTGCAAGGCAGTTCAAACAAGAGCAAGTACAAATCCTTATAGGAGTACCTGACACTTGGGCTTTCCCTCAACCTACTCTTATATCGTTTATTCAACAGTTCCCCAAAGATACTCCGTTAAACCTTACCTGTGGCAACAGCGGTCCTAAACCAGGTGTGGTATACACTCACGCCTGTAGCGGAGCAATATCTCAATACGGGAAACTTATACATATAAATATCGGTTCCTGGTCAGACACAGGAGTATGCCCGATTATAACAGAAAAAACTATTTCTGACCTTGTCGACTGGACTTACGCAGCCGTTACCTTCAAATCTTTACAGGGTAGACGCATTGTTGTTTTTGGTCACGACTCTATGGGTATGGAGACAGCTCTTGCTCATATTATTCCCACAAGAAACACCTTCGGAATAGAGATTACACGGTTAGATATGAAACTTTTAGCAGATATGCTTGCCAAAAAAGCTTACAACTCAAATGAACTGAAAGAACTGCGAGAATGGTTTAACACACATTGTAAAAACAGAATAGAAATACGCGACAGTTCCGATGATAAAAGGTTCAACTCCTCTCTTGCTATGTATCTTATAGTAAGAGACCTTATGAAAGATTTAAACGCAGTTGGAGGCGGATTTATGAGCCAACTCGAATGGGGTTCAGATAAGAGAGGTACGCCTCTTCCTGTTGCAGACGTTATGGAATCTCTTTTTAATTCCACTTTTGACCACAACGGCAAAAAAGAACCTATCCCGTACGCCACCGAAGCAGACGTTCAAGGTCTTTTAACAATGCTCTTCTTCTCTCACTTGACAGGCGGTAACCCTCCTCTTTTTATGGATTTTCGGAAGGTTTGGGAACCGTGGGAAATTAAAACCCTTGCCAAAAAAGCAGGTGTAAAACTTACAGGGAAAACAATTTGGGAAAAGAGAGGGTTTGTAGATGGCAACAATTCAGGTAGCGCTTCTTTCGACTGGGCAGGAGTTCCAGAAGAAAATTTCAAAAAGATAATGAAGAGAGTCTCTTTCCCTATAGCAGACAAAGATTACTTTCCAGGGCTTGGGAATTCTGTCAGTTTTGTATCACCGGGTGGGATACAAGGGATTGCTGGCAGGCTTGCTTACAGTAGTTTGACAAACATATTTTCTCTGGTATGGGACCAGGCAGAAACAGTTGAATTACCAGCAAAGTTATCTGAAGCAGCAGGTAAAATGTCTAACTACACGTGGCCACATACGTTTATAACGCCAAAGTATGCCACAATGACAGAATATAAACATTATCCACCAGCTAACCACATACATATGGTATGGGGGTTAGAACCCGCAAGACTGGAATACTGGCTTGACTTGGCAAATGTTCTTTCTGTGACTCCTTGGAGCGAAAGACCGTCTTTCATTGAAGGCGTAGATAGACCAACGCCTGCTCTGTATCTACTAAACGGTGGAGAAACTATATCTAAACTACGGTTGGCAGAGAAATTATAGAGAACTTTTGCCTTCTACCTCTTTCATTCCGTCTTTGCGAGTGTTTGCCCTGACAGGTTTTTTAAAGAGTTTCGTAATATGACAATTCCCTCGGAAACACGCGGGACAAGCCGTTTCAACTTACGCCAAGGTATACCTGCCGAAACTTGTAGTTTAACGTAGATTGGCCTCAACAGATGTGCCTTCGCAACAACAAAAAAGAACTCTTAGCCAAATTTGGCATAACGTTGATAATTCTCAGGAGGAAATAATGAGAACACTTAAATGTGTTGGAATAATCTTTATTCTTATAGTACTCAACCTTGGATGCGAAACAAATTTAGAAAAAAGTTGGCAAATAAGAAAAGAGCTCCTTTTAAAAGACCCTTCAGTAGTTCGTTATTACACATTTGAAGGTGTGGTTGATACCGACAGTATAGTAAAAGATTTAAGCGGTAAAGGAGGCGACCTTACATTTAGATCTATGAAAGCTGATAAAAAAGAGGTAGGAAAACTTGCAGTTGTTGAAGGACGTTTTCCCGGAAAGAAGGCGGTGAGATTGGATAGAGGGTATTACCAAGGATCGGCTGTTGAGATAGAGGGGAATGCTTTTACAGCTGAATGCTGGTTCCGCAGAACTGTACATACAACCAAATATGAAAAGATTGAAACTTCTGCTTCTACTCTACTCTTATCAGGGGCAGGATATAAAGGTTGGATATTAACTCATCGTAGCGGGCGGGTTGGCTCTATTAAGAAGACACCTGAAGGAGAAGAAAAGCCTGCCTATTTTGAAACAGGGGCAGATAAAAGCAGAATCCTGGAAGGAGTGTGGCAACACGCAGCTCTGGTATGGAACGGGCAGGAGGTACTCTTCTACTTAAACGGAGAGATAGCAGCCAGGAGAAAATATGAAGGAAACTATAACCCGGCCCAATATCCCTTTAGAGTAGGATATAATGCTTTAGACCTTATAGATCTGGATGAGATAGTAATTCACAACAAGGTTTTAAGTCCTGATGAAATAAAAAAGGTAGGCGGTGGTGAGGAGGGGCTAGCAACAGACAGGATAAACAAACTCTTTGCCAACAGCGACATTCTTATTAAAAAAAAAGATTTTGAAGGAGCAAGGAGAGAGTACGAAAAGATTAAAGGGATCGACGGGATAGACTACGGGCAACAACTTGCGCTCTTTAATATTGCTGAAAGTTACCGGCTAGAAGGTAAGCACAATCTAGCAGACAGGGTTTATACCGAGATATTATCTACACCTTCATTAAACGTTAACTATAAGGCATACACACTTTTTACCCGAGCAGATATGTATAAACAGCAAGGTAAATACCCGCAAGAGCGCAACTCTTACGAACAGGTATTAAAACTTGCAGGTATCTCAGAAAACGATACAATGAGGGCTAACAGAGGTATAGGGGATACATACCGGAGTGAGAAGAGGTATACTCAGAGTCTTTTCCAGTCAAATAATGAGCCTGAAATAATTAAGGGTCACAAACAGGCATAATTTTTTTTAATAACCTGCTTCTTTGTTTTTGTACTATATCTGCCATTTCATTGTCAGTCTTGCT
>JALNXB010000043.1 GCA_023230585.1 bacterium | reverse complement strand
ATACCATTGTTATTGCACTGGTCAATGTTGTCTTTCCGTGATCTACGTGCCCGATTGTTCCTATATTTACGTGCGGCTTACTCCTTACAAATTTCTCCTTTGCCATTTTAATGCCTCCTTAATTATATTTCTTAATTAAATTTAGAAAACAAAAGGTCCCCTAAACTTGAATCTTTTCCAAAAACACTTTAAATACAGCTGCTGATGGGGATTGAACCCATGACCCCGTCCTTACCAAGGACGTGCTCTACCACTGAGCCACAGCAGCAACATATCAAATTTTAATAGTAAAATTCATATGTAAACAACTAAATTATAAGAGAAATACCAATATTTGTCAAACAAATACACAATTACTAAGTGTAGTTTAGTTCTCTTTTTTCCTTTCTAATTAGTTCTCAAAATTTTTCCAATACTCCAAACTCCCTTCATCTGGTTTTACAGAGCTCAGCTTGCGAAACCAAGAGCCTTTAGTCGGTTTGAACCCAGTGGTTCAACTCCCTAAAAACTCCCATAGAGCGGGAAACGGGATTTGCAAAACCATTCTGGTTTTACAGAGCTCAGCTTGCGAAACCAAGAGCCTTTAGTCGGTTTGAACCCAGTGGTTCAACTCCCTAAAAACTCCCATAGAGCGGGAAACGGGATTTGAACCCGCGACTTCAACCTTGGCAAGGTTGCACTCTACCGCTGAGTTATTCCCGCAAAAATATAGCTCTGAACTATATTATTATAACGATTTTTCAACTTTTGTCAACCAACCCTTGAATTTCGAACTTTTATAACTCTTTTAAAATTTCAGAATTTACAATATTTAGCATATCTGTTGGCAGTGGTGCAGTAAAAGAGATGCGACTTCCATTTTCTGGATGTATCAAAGAAATTTTAGAAGAATGTAGACCTACTCTACTTATCAATGGAGATAAAACACCATATTTTTTATCTCCAATTATAGGAAACCCTAAAGAAGAAAGCACAAGTCTTATCTGGTGAGTCCTTCCTGTTATCGGTTCTGCTTTAACCAGCGAGATATTTTTATCCCTCATATAACCAACTGCTCTTAATCTTGTAATACTTTTTTTGCCCCTCAAAAAACCTTCTCCCATCTTAAGTGGCTCTCTTTTGTCTTTAGAGATTACCATCTCAACTTCTTTCAATGGAGAAGAAAAAGAACCCTTAACCAGAGCAATATATTCTTTTTCAACCTGCCTGTTTTTAAATTGAGCAACAATATTTTCGTAAGCAAACTCTGTTTTTGTAAAGAGGATAACCCCTGAAGTCTCTTTATCCAATCTATGCACCACCCCAGGCCTTAAAGAACCACCCCCTACAAGCAGAGTATGAAAAAGAATATAATTTAACAGAGTCTCTTCCGAGCCAGTACGAACAGGGTGAGTAACTAACCCAGATGGTTTATTCAAAACAATAATGTGGGAATCTTCATAAAGTATACTTAAAAGTCCTTTTTGAGGCTCAACTTTAAGTGTCTTCAATGAATCTATTGTCTCTTCAACCAAAATTATATCATTGTCTCTAAGATAGTAGGATGCCTTTAACTCCACTCCGTTAACCTGCACCCTTCCATCTTTGATCAATTCTTGTATTTTTGCTCGTGAAACACCCAAACAATGCTTCAGATAAACATCTACCCGTTCTCTCTTCCCAACTTCTTTGTAGACAAACTCTTTCACACTATTCAGTTCTTCTTTTTTGAAAGACTTTTAATTAAATCTTTACCTATAACATTTCTCTGTATTTGGTTTGTACCTTCATATATTTGGGTGATTTTTGCGTCTCTAAACATTTTTTCAACAGGATACTCTTTCATATACCCATACCCACCAAAAACCTGTATAGCATCAGTAGTAACTTTCATAGCAACGTCGGACGCAAACAATTTACACATAGCAGAATTGGTAGAAAAATCTTTAGAACCTGAATCTATCATTTTAGCTGTCTGGTAAATTAAAGCTCTGGCTGCTTCTATCTGTGTTGCCATATCGGCCAATATATGTTGAACTGCCTGAAAAGAACTTACAGGTTGCCCAAACTGTCTTCTCTGATGTGCATACTCAAGAGAAGCCTCAAACGCTCCTTGTGCAATTCCAAGAGCTTGAGATGCAACACCAGGGCGGCTTGCATCAAAATTCTTAAGGGTAATCATAAATCCCATACCTTCTCTTGCAAGAACATTTTCTGCTGGAACTTTACAGTTTTCAAAAACAAGTTCTCTTGTTGCAGAGGCTCTAATACCAAGTTTATTCTCTTTCTTTCCAAAGGTAAAACCATCCATACCTTTCTCAAGAATAAAAGCAGTAGCTCCTCTTGCGCCTTTTGTTTTATCTGTTGTAGCAATAACCACATATATTTCTGCTTCCCCAGCATTAGTAATCCACTGTTTCGTTCCATTAAGCACGTAATAGTCACCTTCTCTTTTTGCTGTTGTTGCAAGGGTTGTTATATCGCTACCAGCATCAGATTCTGTAACTCCAAAGGCTGCGATTTTCTCTCCTCTTGAAATATATGGAAGATACTTCTTTTTCTGTTCTTCATTTCCAAAAAGAAGTATTGGGAAGGTTCCAAGCGCAGTACCTGCATAAGCAAGAGAAATCCCTCCACAAACTTTACTAAGTTCTTCTATCGCCAAACAAAGTTCAAAAACTCCATAACCCATTCCACCGTACTCTTCTGGGATATATACACCAAAAAGATCAGACTCACCAAGCGCTTTAACAATATCGGTAGGAAAAATTTCTTTTTCATCGTATTCTGCTCTTACTGGCAAAATTTTTTCATTGGATATCTTTCTGGCAAGTTCTTTTATCATTAACTGTTCTTCTGTTAAAAAATAGTCCATAATTTCTCCTTTTAATAAATATGACTTACCATATTTATATCATCATATAAGAAGGTTTTCCCATATAACTGTGACAACCCATTCCATTTTATGTAGAACTTAACAAAGAATTAAATAAAGCATAGTTCTACTTTTAACTTTAATCCTGATATTTTTTAAGTACAAGGCTAATGTTATGTCCACCAAATCCAAATGAGTTAGAAAGTGCAATTTCTACTTCTTTATTCATAGCTTTGTTAGGAACATAAAAAAGATCACAATCTGGGTCAGGAAACTCATAATTAATTGTTGGAGGGATAAGCCCTTCTTTAATAGTTAAGCAAGTAGAAACAAATTCAATTGCTCCTGCTGCTCCTAAGGTATGCCCTATCATAGATTTTATTGAACTGACAGGAATATCATAGCTTCTTTTGCCAAAAACACTCTTTATTGCAAAAGTTTCGCCCTTATCATTAAGATTTGTTGAGGTTCCGTGTGCATTGATATAGTCCACATTTTCAACATCTACCAGAGAGTCTTCCAAAGCATACTTCATTGACAAAGCAGCTCCCTCTCCTTCTGGGTGAGGTGCAGTTATATGGTATGCATCGCAACTCATTCCAGCGCCCAAAAACTCCGCATAAATCTTTGGAGCTTTTCTTGCAAGAGCGTGTTCAAGACTCTCAAGAACAACTATGCCAGCACCTTCCCCAATTACAAAACCATCTCTTTCCTTATCAAAAGGCCTTGAAGCTTTCTCAGGAGCATCGTTTCTCGTTGAAAGAGCCTTCATAGAACAGAAACCAGCAAGTCCAAGAGGTGTAATACAAGATTCTGTACCTCCCGCAATAATTACATCAGCCAAACCCTGTCTAATCATATAAAGAGCAGTTGCAAGCCCATGAGCACCCGAAGCACATGCGCTAACAGTTGCAAAATTTATTCCTTTGAAACCAAACTGTAAAGCAACCTGCCCAGCAGCCATATCTGGAATAAGCATAGGTATTAGAAAAGGCGAAATCCTTGAAGGTCCACCTTCTAAAAGTACTTTATGTTGTCCTTCAACAATATTAAGCCCACCTATCCCTGCTCCAATAATAACTCCTGCCCTTTCTTTTTCTTCTTCGCTCAAATCCAAACCACTATCCTTAAGAGCCTCTTCTGATGCTTTTAGGGCAAACTGCACAAAAGCATCCATTCTACGCAAAGCCTTTGGGTTGTACCCTTCTATTTGAAAATCTTTAATTTCACCTGAAATTTGTGATGTGTACGCTGTAACATCAAATTTACTTGTAATGCCTATACCGTTAACACCTGACCTTAAAGAGTTCCAAGATTCAGGCATACTATTGCCAACAGGTGTCACAAGACCCATTCCTGTTACAACAATTCTTCTTCTCATTGTTTACTCTCTATATAGTCTACAGCATCTTTAACTGTCTTTATGTTCTGTGCATCTTCATCAGGGATATCCAGTTTAAATTTTTCTTCAAGAGCCATTACCAACTCAACTGTATCAAGAGAATCTGCTCCAAGATCATCAATAAAAGATGCTTCTTCTTTAACTTCTGTTAAGCCTACACTCAATTCTTTTGATACAATCTCTTTAACTTGTCCTACTATTTCATTCCTTTCCATTATTCCTCCTGTTTTTACTTTTTTTAATGTTTTTATTAAAAGCAACACTACATTACAAGCCCACCGTCCACTCTAAAGACCTGTCCTGTAATATATGCGGAACTATCTGAAGCAAGAAAAACTATCAAGTCTGAAACCTCTTCTGAGGTACCAAATCTTCTTAATGGAACCCTTGCCTCCATATCGTTTTTAACTTTTTCAGGCAACCTTTCTGTCATAGGTGTCATTATGTAGCCGGGAGCAACTGCATTCACATTAACTCCAAACCTTCCAAACTCTCTTGCACAGGTTTTAGTAAGAGAAATCATCCCACCCTTAGAAGCACTATAGTTTGCCTGTCCGATATTTCCAATCTGCCCGATAATTGAGGCAACATTAACTATTTTACCAAACCTCTTAGAAAGCATAGATTTGCCTACTATTTTACTACATAAAAAGGTTCCTTTCAAATTTACGTTTAAAACACTATCCCAATCTTCTTCTTCCATACGAATCACAAGGGTATCTTTGGTAATCCCTGCATTGTTAATAAGAATATCTACCTTTCCCCATTTTTGGAGAATCACTTCAAGATTTTCTTCAATCTCTTTTTTATTAGTTATATCTATTTTGGAAGATATCGTCTCAATTTTTTTTTCTTTTAATTCAGTTTCAAATTCACTATTTATATTAACATCCCAAAGTACCAGTCTTGCTCCAAAAGCACCAAACTTTGTAGCAAGGGACCTTCCAATACCTCCAAAAGCACCTGTAATAACAACAACCTTGTCTTTAAACATTTTTATCCCCTTTGTGTTTTTTTTGCCTCTATTCAACGCCTTTTGTCATTGCGAAGGAGTGAATATTACGATTACGGCAATCTCCTCTTTTACCATTACTATTTTAAGTTTTCCACAAAATCAGTTAAAGACCTATTATCTTCAACATTGAAAACCTTTGATTCAGGCAAAATACCTTCTATGATTCTCTTTAAAACCTTCTTAGGACCAACTTCTACAAAAACACCTTCACCAATATTTTTTATTATATCAAGCCACTTCACAGTAGTAGATATCTGTTTAATCAACCCTTCTTTCACTTCTTTGCCATCAACAGCCTCTTCTCCAGAATAGTTTAAATATAATGGTATTTTAGGATCTTTGAAATCGAGTTTATCTAACTCTACAGAAATTAGTTCTCCAGCCTTTTTCATAAGAGAAGTGTGAAAAGGGCCGCTAACATTAAGCATAATACCTTTAATTCTTTTCTGTTTAAGATATAAG
The DNA here is from genome assembly GCA_023230585.1 of bacterium. Lineage (NCBI taxonomy): Bacteria > bacterium. The sequence continues at coordinate 9,984 of JALNXB010000043.1, read as the reverse complement.
TTAAGTTTTTCAAGCGCTTCTTTTTTTCCTCCTACAACAATTTGAGAATCAGAATTATGGTTTGATACCTCTATATCAGGGAATTCTTTCAACACATCTTCAACATCAGGCAGTTTCATCCCTAAAACTGCCATAAGTGACCCATCAACCTTGCCAGAAATTTCATCCATAATATGAGCTCTTTTTTTAACAATATAAAACCCTTCACTCAAAGTTAACACACCCGAAGCAACAAGAGCAGAATACTCTCCAAGACTGTGCCCAGCAACAGCCGAAGGAGTAAAGCCATTCTTTTTCAATATATGCCAACAGACCATACTTACACCAAAAACAGCAGGTTGACATATAAGGGTTCTTGTTAACTCTTCTAAGGGTCCGTTCATAATTTTATCAAGAAGCGGAAGAGCCGTTATCTTTTCGCCTTCTCTAATAATATCAGCACACTCTGGTACCGACTCAATAAATTCTTTCCCCATCCCAACATATTGGGATGCTTGTCCAGGAAAAACGACAGTTAAATTTTTTATTTTGTCCATTTTATAAGATTTGCCCCCCATGTAAGACCTCCACCAAAAGCAACAGTAACTATTAGATCTCCTTTTTTTAGAAAACCGCTACGACCAGCCTCGTCAAGAGCTATTGGAATACAGGCAGCAGACATATTGCCGTATTTTTCAATATTTACAAAAAACTTTTCAGCAGGCATACCAAGACTTCGAGCTACCCCTTGGATTATTCTCATATTAGCTTGATGAGGAACTACTATTTTCAAGTCATCTTTTTTCAAATTATGGGCATCAAGAATCTTATTAACAGATTCACTCATAGACTGTATCGCTATCTTAAAAAGAGCAGAACCTTCCATCTTCATATAATGTAAATGATTTTCAATAGTATCAAAAGAGGCAGGAAGAAAACTCCCACCAGCAGGTGCATGAAGCATCTCTTCATAACTGCCATCTGCTCCAAGATAAGAACCAAGTAAACCCGGCTCATCAGATGCCCTTACTATTGCCGCTCCTGCTCCATCCCCTAAAAGTACACAAATACTTCTATCTGTATAATCTGTAAGACGGCTCATACATTCGTTAGCAACAACAAGACCGGTTTTATATGTTTTACAGGAAATAAAATTTCTTGCTGTCTCTAATGCATAAATAAAGCCAGTACAAGCAGCCGATAAATCAAAAACAGGTATATTTTTAATCCCAAGTTTAGATTGTATCAAACAAGCAGTTGAAGGAAAAAACTTATCAGGAGTAACCGTTGCTACAATAATAAAATCTATTTCACTCGGAGAGATCGAAGCATCTTCACAAGCAAGTAGAGAAGCCCTATACCCAAGGTCAGATGTCGCCATATTTCTGGGACAAATTCTTCTCTCCCGAATACCTGTCCTTGTCAAAATCCACTCGTCTGTTGTATCAACCATAACCTCCATATCTCTATTATTCAGGGTATCCTCAGGTAAAAAAGAACCTGTGCCAATAATTGAAACATTAGTCATTTTGCTCTTCATCTCCAATGGTTTTAAGGTGTGACATCAAATCAGATTCAACTACCTTTTTCCCAAGTTTCATTGCACTAAATATAGCCCTCGGAGAAGAACGGCCGTGACTTACAACAACAACACCATTAACACCAAGCAGAATTCCTCCACCATATTCAGCATAATCTATCTTTTTGACAAAATTAGTAAAAGTATTTTTTAATAAAAACCCCCCCACTTTACCTACCATGGTCTTTCTTATTTCTCTTAAAAGCATCGCTTTAAAAGACCTTGTTGTACCTTCTGTAACTTTCAAAACTACATTACCTGTAAATCCGTCTGTAATTACAACATCTGCCTTACCCATAAAAAGTTCTTGTCCTTCAATATTTCCATTAAAATTTATATCTGGGTCTTTATCAAGAAGATTGTAGGACGTTTTTCTCAATTCGTCTCCTTTAGTAGATTCTGACCCTATGTTAAGCAGAGCGACCCTCGGATTTTTAACTTCAAATACATTTGAAGAAAAAAGAGCACTCATTTTTGCTGCTTGTAATATATGGGCAGGTTTTGAATTTACGTTAGCACCAGCGTCTGCAAAAACAGTAAATGTTCCATTTATGTTTGGTAGGAGAATTGCAATAATTGGTCTTTCTATTTTTGACATCAACCCAAGTTCAGATATTGCGTAAGACACATACGCTGCTGTATTTCCAGCACTTAAAGCGTAATGAGCATTTCCAGATTTAACCATTGAAATGGCATGGCACATACTGTTATCTCTAAATTTAAGCAGATGTAGATTAACCTTTTCATCCATCTTGATACATTTTTCTATATTACATATACTAATAAATGGATGTTTTTCTTTATTTATATGTTTACTTAGAGCAACCTCATTACCAATAAGAAGAATCTCTAAGTTATCTTTTTCCGATATCAGATCACAGGCCTTGATAGTAGAAAAAGGAGCATTATCTCCACCCATTGCATCAATTGAAACAATAGTTTTTTTGGTGTTCATTTCGTTTTATTTTCAACTGTTAAAACGGGTTTGCCTTTATAGTAGCCACAAAAATCACATACTATGTGGGGCATCTTCTTCTCGCCACAATTTGAACAGATACTTAAAGAATACTCCTTAATTTTTTTATGGGCATTTCTTCTTTTACCTGTTCTACTGTTCGAATGTCTACGTTTTGGATTTGGCATTAAGAACCTCCTCTTCTCTTTTTTTCAAAAACATTATCCACTTTTTTTACCAACTCATTTTTCACGATGGTTGGCACAAACTTTGAAATATCTCCTTTAAGAAAAGCCAATTCTTTTACAAGAGACGAACTTATGAAAAAGAACTCCTCTCCTGGCATTAAAAAAACTGTCTCTATATTTTCGTTTAGCCGTCTATTGGTCAAAGCCATTTGGAATTCATACTCAAAATCAGAAACAGCTCTTAGCCCTCTTAAAATAATATTTATATTTTTCTGGCTAAGGTAATCAACAAGTAAACCATCAAACTTATCTATTTCTACTTTCTTATTACCTTTATAAATCTCTTTTAAAAAATCAACCCTCTCTTCTCCTGTAAAAAGAAAGTCTTTTCTTGGAAAAGTAGAAACTGCAATTACAATTCTATCAAGAAATGAAAAACTCTTTTTTATAACATCTATATGCCCATTTGTAACAGGGTCAAAACTTCCCGGATAAACAGCGACTCTTTCAATATTTTTTTTCACTTTCAACACCTAAAATAGGAGATAAAACTCCTACCATATTTTTTTTCTTTGTAGAGATTTAGACCCTCAAATGACGAAAACTTTATATGTTTTCCATGTTCTACAACTATTGTTCCGTCTTTTTTTATTATTCCTTTTGCCACAATTGACGAAAGAATATTTACAACTCTCTTTTCACTATAATTATATGGAGGGTCGGCAAGGACCAAGCCAAATTTTACATCTTCAAATTTATCAACAGATTTTTCTACACTACCTTTCACTACCGTGCAGAAAGTTGATATACCAAGATTATCTAAGTTTTTCTTTATTATTCGACAAGCTTCATAACTGTTTTCAATAAAGACAACCTCTTTTGCCCCTTGACTAAAAGCCTCAATTCCCATTGCTCCTGTTCCTGCAAAGAGGTCCAAAACATTCTCATTCTCAAAAGACCCTCTCAAAACATCAAAGACAGATTCTCTAACAATATCTTTTGAGGGCCTTAAATTCTTATTTTTAAGAAAGAGTAAGTTTCTACCCTTTAATTTTCCACCTATAATCTTCATACATTAAATTTATGAGGTTTCAACCTATGCCAATCTATTAGTAAAGAGGTAGCAATAAAAATGGACGAGTAGGTTCCTATAACAAAACCTATCAACAGAGCAAAAGAAAAAATATGTAGTGTTTCCCCACCAAAGAAAAAGAGACATACAACAACAAAAAGAGTAGTTAGAACAGTTAGAACTGTCCTGCTGAGGGTTTCATTTATGCTTCTATTGAAAACAGCAACATAATCATTGTCTCGATACTTTCTTATATTTTCCCTTACCCTATCATAAATAACAACAGTATCATTAACAGAGTATCCTGCAATAGTTAAAAGAGCAGCAATAGCGGTTGCATCAATCTGTTTTTTTGTAAGTGCAAGCACAGCCACAACAAAAAGCATATCGTGAAAAATTGCCACAGTTGCCCCAACTGCAAATCTAAATTCAAACCTTATTGTAAGATACAATAGAATCCCTAACATTCCCGCAATAAATGCATATAACGCTTTTTTTCTAAGTGTAGTACTCATAGAGGGAGAAACAAGTGAAGAACTCTTTACAGCAAAACCTTCTTCTCCATATTTTTCTCTTAAAGCTTCAAGTATTGTCTCATGAGTGTTAGGACCACTCTTAATTATAAAACTCTTCCCATCAGTTCCCAGCACCTGAACAGAATAAGTTCCTATATTAAGAGTTCTTATCACTTCTCTTACATCGGTAGCGCTACAACTTTTACTAAATTCAATATCCATCATATCGCCACCAACAAAATCTACTCCGAAGTTATCTTTCCCTTTTATACCAAAAAATATAAGTCCAGTTAAAATTACTATCAGAGAAAATATATATGCTATTCTTCTTTTTCCTACAAAGTCAAAATTTGTGCTTTTTATAAGTTCCATTATATCCTCAGTTTTTCAATTTTTCTTGTTAACATTACCCAATCAACTATAGCTTTTGTTACAAAAACTGCCGTAAAAAGGTTGGCTATAATACCAATGCTTAAAGTAAGTCCAAACCCTCTTATAGAACCTTCCCCAAGAAAAAAGAGAATAAGACCTGTAATAAGGGTAGTTATATTTGAATCTATAATTGCAGTCCACGCTCTGCGATACCCTGCATCAACACTAGCTCTTGGGCTTTTCCCTGATTTAAGCTCTTCCCTGATTCTTTCAAATATAAGAACGTTCGCATCAACAGCCATACCACAAGTTAAAGCAATACCTGCAATACCGGGAAGAGTAAGAACACCTTTCAAAGTAGCAACAAGTCCAAGCAGAATTAAAACGTTTAACGCAAAGGCAAAATTAGCAAGAAGTCCAAATGCTGAATAGTATATAAGCATAAAAAGAACAACCACTATTCCACCATAAACCGCTGCTCTAAATCCTTGAGTAATATTAGCCTGTCCCAAAGTAGGACCTACCACTTCTCTATATATTATATCCACTTTGGCAGGTAATGCTCCAGCCCTAAGCACTATAGCAAGATTACGTGCTTCTTCTATAGAAAATCTGCCAGTTATCTGAGCATTTCCGCCTCCGATCCGTTCTCTTATAACAGGCGCAGATTTAACAACTCCGTCAAGAACTATTGCAAGCCGTTTATTTATGTTGTTAGAAGTTACCTGTTCAAAAAGTATTGCACCCTCTTTACTAAACCTTAAACTAACATCAGGAAAACCAGAACTATCATAACCAACATAAGCATCATCTATATATTGCCCTGTCATTTCTGGCTCTTTTTTTACAAGAATAGAACGGGTTTCTCTAACAATATCTCTCTCATCTTTCTCTCTCTCATAAAGAAGTTCATAACCTTCTGGAACCTCTCCACTTAAAGCCTGTGACATAAGGTCAGGGTCGTCAGATACAACTTTAAATTCAAGAAGAGCAGTCTGACCTATCATTTCTATTGCTTTCTCTGGGTCACCAACTCCGGGTAGGTCAACAATAATTCTATCAAAACCTTCCTTTTGAATAACCGGCTCAGTAACACCAAGAGCATCTATCCTATTTCTTATAATTTCAAGAGCTCTGTCTGTCATATCAGAGAGACTCTTATCTTTAGCATCAACATTTTCAACTTGTAGCACTACGTGTACCCCGCCTTGCAAGTCAAGACCACGCTTTATCTTCTTTTGGGGTGGATAAATCTGATAAATACATACAACCGCTACTGCAAGTATGATCAAAAATTTAGAATAATATTGTTTCGTCATTTTTTATAGACCTCTTTAGGGTTAAAAATCTTATCTTCCACTTCACAAAAAGAATCATCTTCTTTTTGCAACTTTCTAAAAAAACAAGAATAATATCCTTTATGGCACGCACCTCCCTTCTGTTCAATCACAAAAAGAAGAGCATCATTATCACAATCTATATATATATCTTTCAAGACCTGAAAGTTGCCAGACTCTTCTCCTTTCAGCCACAACTTTTTACGGCTCCTGCTATAATAATGCATTCGCCTTGTTTCAATAGTTTTAATAAGAGCCTCACTATTCATATAGGCAACCATCAAAACTTCGCCTTTATCATCTTGAACTATTGCAACTACCAATCCTTTCTTATCAAACTTTATTTGTGATATAATATCTCTGTTTTTCAATTTTTTATCCTATAATTATACAATATGTAAAGGAAAAATGTCAAATTCAAATAAGGATACTATAAAAACAAAATTGTGGCAAGCACTTTTAAAAATACCCTTTGGTCAAACAGTAAGTTATTCTCAACTTGCCAAAAATATGGGTATGCCAAAACATACCCGATATATCTCCTCTTTCTTAAAAGAGAACTCTCTGCCTATTTCAATTCCTTGCCACAGGGTTATAAGAAAGAGTGGAGAATATGGAAAATTTGGTTTAGGTAAAGAGTTCAAAGTTTATCTTATTGAATGGGAATCTTCCTTTTTTAATAAAAAAACTTGAAGCAATTAGCAACTCCTCGTGAACACCGCCCAGTTTGTGAATATTCAGCAAACCATCCCCACACTTGCCTCTCCCATTGGGGGAGAGGATGTAAGGTGAGGGGTTATTTGTATTTACGTTTTGTCCTTATCTTTACGTCTTCCGTTTTTCCTTGCCTGCTAATAGCCTCTCTCAGAAAAACTGTCGGGATAAACCCTCATCCCTGACCCTTCTCCTTCCGAGGAATTGCCACGCTGATAATCGCTCGCAATGACAAGCATGGGGGGTTCAGAGTACCCGATTTTTAAGCAGACCACCAAACAAATCCTTATGAAAAACATCTATTCTTTTCTTATCTGCAACAGAAATTTCCCTGGGAAAAGGCATATCTTGTCTACTTGAAACATCATCAAGTATTCCATAAGCCACATCAACAACATCTTTCATAACATTGAAATCTACTATCTCTAATTTATTTAAATGGCTATGGAAAGGGAAATATCCTTGATAAGAGTTATGCCTTCTAAACCATATAGAGGGCACCCCCATAATATTAAATGGGAACTGGTCACTAAAAGGAGAAATATCTGAACTAAGATTATACCATTCCCCACTTTGTTCAACTTTTTCTTTTATATATGAAGAAAGTTTTTCCTCACCTGTTACAAGTATTTTATTTTCGCCGTAAAACGAACTACAACTATCAAAATTCATATTAAACATACAGTTTTTTACTATATCTTTATTATTTTTAACAAAATTGAGAGAACCGTAAGAAAGAACCTCTTCAGAACCACAAGATACAAGCAGAATATTTTTTTCTTTTAAAGGAACATCTTTAAGCCTACGCGCAATTTCAAGCAGAATAGCAACCCCAGTAGCATTATCAGTTGCACCTTCTCCAATCATAACACTATCGTGATGAGCCGTAATAATTATGTTCTCTTTACCTTTACCTTTCCTAAAACCAACAACATTCTGGCTAAAAAGATTTCTCTTCTTACCAGCAACTTTTACAAAAACTTTTTTAACACCTTCTTTTAAAAGATTTACAGTATCAAAATAGATTGGCAGTACAACAGGTAACATCTTTTCTTGCATCCACAAGTACGGCATACCGTCGGCTATAAGCCAGGGAACAGGATATCTACTATCATTAACTATTAAAACTTTAGCTCCAGAGTTCACAAGTGCCCTATAATCTTTTAGGTCTTCGCCCAAACCTCCATAAACTATAACTGCTTTACCTTGTATCTCCTCTTTCTTTTTTGTGGCAAGCTTAATATTTTCAAGATATGCAAGTTCAAGAATTTCTCCTTCTGGATTTTCAGTAAACCCTGATTGAGCAAGAGGCAATACATCGAGTTTTACTATTTCTTCTCCTCTAAATTTACCAAACTCAACAGTAGAGTACTCCATTTTTTCTACTGGGAACTCTTGAATTTCAGTTGATAGCCCTGATTTTTCAAAACCTTCTTTTATATAATCTGCAACTCTTCTTTCTTCTGGAGAACCATACATTCTAACACCAACATCTTTACACATAAAACGCATATCTTGTTTCATTCCTTCCATATTACATCTCCCTTGTAAATATTAGTGTTCCACTCTTTTATCCCTACTATTATTTTTATCCTTGCCTTTGTATTTTCTTCGTGAAAAAAGTATGTGTCTATGAACGCCTAAATTTGTCATTCCGGATCAAGTCCGGAATAACATACAGGAACAACTCCCTCGGAGATACTCGGGATAAACCTCGCTTTTATCTTTACATCTTTTGATTAAGGGTTCCTAACAACTCCACTACTTTTAAAGCTGTCGTTTCTCTTGATATATCTATATACTCTTCTACCCTACCATCTTGAAAAATAAATGCAACCTTAGATTTACCCTCTTTTTTAAAAAAAGTTGGAGTGTTAGCCACTATCATATCAAGTTTTTTTCTTACCAACTTTTCTTTTGCGTTTGCAAGAATATTTTCTGTTTCAAGAGCAAATCCTACAACTATCTGTTCTTCTCTCTTGATTTTTGCCATCTCCTGCAAAATATCTGGGTTAGGTACCAACCTAAGTAACCACTCATTTTTTCTTTTAATTTTTTCTTTCTCCTTAAGAATCGGCTTCCAATCTCCAACAGCCGCAGACATTATCAAAGCGTCAGATTTGGGGAACATTTCAACAAGAGCATCCTTCATCTCTTCTGCTGTCTCCACATTAACAAGGGTTACCCCTTTGGGAGGACTTAGGTTCACAGGACCACTAATTAAGGTAACACTATGACCTGCTTTTAAAGCATATTTCGCAATTGAATACCCCATTTTTCCAGTTGAGTGATTAGTTATAAACCTTATAGGGTCCAAATGTTCACGAGTAGGACCAGCACTAATTATTATTTTCATTTTGAATTGCCAACCATTCAAGTTCAGATTCTATAAAACCATCAATTTCACCATCAATTACCGCCTCAACATTACCTGTTTCAAAACCTGTTCTATGGTCTTTTACCATAGTATAAGGACAAAAAACATAAGAACGTATCTGACTTCCCCATTCTATCTTCTTCTGAAGACCTTTTTTCTCTTCCTCTTCTTTCTGTTTTTCTTCCAGTCTCAACTGATACAAACGGCTTAAAAGTAGTTTCATAGCAGTTTCTCTATTTTTAAATTGACTCCTCTCGTTCTGGCATTGCACAATAATTCCAGTAGGTAAATGCTTTATCCGTATTGCTGTTTCAACCTTGTTAACATGCTGCCCGCCAGCGCCACCACTCCTATATGTATCTATCTCCAGGTCATCCTCATTTATTTCTATCGCAGCATCTTTAGGAGCTTCTGGTATAACATTTACAGCCGCAAAACTGGTATGTCTCCTTTTATTTGAATCAAAAGGAGATATTCGAACAAGACGGTGTACTCCATTTTCTCCTTTAAGATACCCATAAGCGTAAGCTCCAGAAACAATTGCTGTAAGTCTTTTTATTCCCGCTTCATCACCTGGAAGATAATCTACCAGATTTATGCTAAACCCTTTTTTTGAAGCCCATTTGCTATACATTCTCCATAAAATACTAACCCAATCACAGGCTTCTGTTCCACCTGCTCCTGAGTGAAGCGTAAAAATAGCGTTTTTACTATCCTGTTGGTCTCTCCACAAAAATCTAATTTTTAATTTAGATATATCATTTTTTAGTTCGTTACTAAGAGTTTCCCCTTCCTCAAATAAATCTTTATCTTTCTCAACTAAAAGGAGTTCTATTATAGCGCCCAAGTTTTCATTCTTTTCATCTATTTCATCCACAGAAGAGAGTGTCTCACTT
>JALNXB010000042.1 GCA_023230585.1 bacterium | reverse complement strand
GAATAAACAATAGTGTATAGGATAAAAACGAGGATTGCCGCAGTCACACAAAGCGTTCCTTCGCAACGACAAAAAGCGTCGGTTAGCACCTCGTAATTCGTTCCTAAACACATGCTTTTTTCACAAAACGGCGACAAGGTAAGGATAAAATAACAGTAAGGATTAAATATACAACAAATAAGGAGTCTCAAGACAAAAAAAAGAGGTAAATAAAATGAAGAACCTTGATGAAACTAGAAAAGATATTGATAATATCGACAAACAACTTCTTGAATTACTAAGTTTAAGAGCAGAAAAAGTAAAGGAAATCTTTGAGGTAAAGAAAGACGAAAAACTGCCACCTTTTGACCCTGCAAGAGAAAAAAGAATTATAGAAAACCTTGTAAAAGTCAACAAAGGGCTCCTTAAAGAAAAAGACATTGAAACAATTATGGAATCCATATTTAAAGTATACAGAGGTATGTTTAGGCAAATAAAAGTTGCCTACTTTGGACCTGAAGGAACATTTACTCAGCAGGCAGCCATTAAACAGTTTGGAGAAAAGGTAGAGTACATTCCTTGCAGGACAATAGACAATGTGTTTAAGGAAGTAGAGCATAACAGAGCCGATTACGGAATCGTTCCAGTAGAAAACTCAATAGAAGGAGTCGTAACCCATACCCTTGATATGTTTGTTGATAGCAACCTTAAAATAGTATCTGAGGTTATTCTTGATGTTCACCATTTCTTTCTTTCAAAAGAAGATTCAATAAAAAATGTAAAGAAAATTTTCTCACATCCTCAACCTATATCTCAATGTTGGAACTGGATAACAACAAACCTTCCTAACATTGAAATAGTTGAAGCCGAAAGCACATCAAAAGCAGTCCAACTTGCATCTAACGAAAAAGAAACAGCCGCTATCGGAGCAAAAGTTGCTGCCTCTATTTATAAGATGAATATTCTTGCTGAAAATATAGAAGATTACACAGGAAACGTAACACGGTTTCTTGTTGTTGGGAAAAAACTTTCAAGTAAGACAGAAACAGACCAGACTTCTATAATTTTATCTATCAAAGATAAGATTGGTGCTTTACAAGATATCTTAAACCATTTTACTAAATCTAACATCAACCTAACAAGAATTGAATCAAGACCGAGCAAGAAAAAAGCTTGGGATTATATATTTTATCTTGATTTTATTGGGCATAAAGAAGATAATAAAATAAAAAGCGTTCTTACTGAACTTGAAAAAGAGACTGTTTTTCTTAAAGTTTTAGGGTCATACCCTGCAAAAGATACAAACAAAACATAATATTTACAACGGAGGTTCAAAATGGCTGATATAATTATAATGAGTTCAACTGCTACTAAAAAGGATATAGATAACGTAATAAAAAAGATTAAATCTTTTGGTTTTGATGTAAATTATAGTGAAGGTGCTGAAAAAACTATTATAGGTCTTATTGGAGATACAAGAGGAGTGCCTGATGAAGTTTTCAAAATCCTTCCCGGTGTTTCAAACGTAATAAGTATCTTAAAAGAGTACAAACTTGCAAGTAGAGAGTTCCGCCCAGAAGATACTATTATAAAAATCGGTGACCTAAAAATTGGAGGAGACAACCTTACCATTATTGCAGGACCTTGCTCAATAGAAAGTGAACAACAACTATTAAAAACTGCAAAACTTGTTCAAAACTCTGGAGCAAAGATGTTAAGAGGAGGCGCATTTAAACCAAGAACTTCTCCTTATTCTTTTGACGGACTTGGTTTTGAAGGGCTTCAAATTCTTAGAGAAGCAAAAAGAAAATATAATATACCAGTAATCACAGAGGTTCTTTCTCCCGAAGAGGTTGACGGAGTTATGGAAGTAGCAGATATTTTACAGATAGGAACAAGAAATATGTTCAATTATAGGTTGTTGCAGAAGGTTGGAAAAGTAAAAAAACCTGTCCTTCTAAAGAGAGCTTTTTCTGCAACAATTTCAGAATTTTTAAGTTGTACAGAATATATTTTAAAAGGTGGAAACAAAGAAGTAATACTTTGTGAAAGAGGTATAAGAACATTTGATTCCCACTTTACAAGAAACACCCTTGACCTGTGTGCGGTGCCAGTATTAAAAAAAGAGACTCACCTTCCTGTCTTTGTTGACCCAAGCCATGGAACAGGCAGAAGAGACCTTATATTGCCTATGAGTAAAGCGGCTATTGCTGCAGGGGCAGATGGACTTATTATAGAGGTTCATCCACAACCAGAGATGGCCCTTTCTGATGGTTTCCAATCTTTAAATCCTGAAATGTTTGCAGATTTTATGAAAGAAATTGAGCCTGTTGCTAAAGCAGTTGGTAAAAAACTCTAAGAGGAATATATGTCTGAAAAAATAGAACCAAGGAAAGTTTGGTTTTCTTTCTTTAGAAGAAAAACCAATGCCATATATCTTATGGTTGAAGAGTATCTTTTACAGATGTATGAAAGTATACGGCTTTTTAATAAAACCATATCAATATATTTTGAAGAAGGAATAACAGACCTATTTATAAAACTTATAGATGAAACCCATTCAGCAGAGTCAAAAGCGGACGACACAAGACGAGATATAGAAATCTCCTTTTATGAAAAATCCCTTATTCCAGAATCAAGAGGAGATATTCTTGAAGTTATAGAATCGATAGACAAGGTTTTTAACAAAGCTCAATCTGTTCTGTATCAGATTGAAACAGAAAGCCTCTTAATTCCAGATGAGTTTCATACAGAATTCAAAAATCTTATAGATATAAATATGGAAGCTTATGTTAGTGCTATTAAAGGTTTTAAAATTCTTTTTACAAATACAAGGGATGTAAAAAATTGTGTAAAAGAAGTAGATGAGAAAGAGAGTTTTTCTGATAGAAAAGAGAGGGAACTTATTAGAATGATTTTTTCTTCAGAATACCAACTTGGAGAAAAAATACTCCTTAAAGAACTTGTTACTGAGATAGGTTGTATCTCAGACCTTTCTGAAGAAGTAGCAGATGTTCTTAGTATTATTGCAGTAAAAAGAATGATATAAGAGATACAAAAACTGTTAAACTCTTACCCTCTATCTATTATAGTGATACCATGTAGTAATCCTCTCTAAGTATCGTTTACCGGAGGAGGCTTGTTTCTATCATTATAATGACGGTTTTTACGAATATTTACGAATTAAATTTAACTATTTGTAAGGATATTGATAAAGTTTAACTGAATTTTTTAAAGGATAAACCTCAACCTTCTTTGTATAGTGTGAAGAAGGGTCTACCTGCACAAAAGATTTATGCAGGCAGGTTCTCAATAGGCGAGACGAGGTTAACTTAATATTTGTTCAGAAAAATGAATAACAGAGAAAGATTTAAAGCTGTCGCACATTTTGAAAAACCCTACTATATGCCTATCTTCGGTTTCCAAGGTTCCAGCCTGAGCCTACCGCCAACAGATTACGTCCTCGACAGGCTGGTTGCAACTGGTATGCCCGCTTACGTAGGACGCCATAAAAATGGGGAGAGAGATGTTGAAAGCTGGAAAGACTACTGGGGAACAATGGGACCGACATCTCTTGATTTTTATATAGCCAGCGGTATGGAAGGTTTCAAGACAACCACGAGAATTGAAAACGGGTACGAGATAACCGAATCGGAAAACGGCTCGATAATCCGACGCCAAATGGAAGGTAATACGAGGGCTTACGGTATGCCAGAATTTATAAAATACCCTTTAACGGATAGAAAATCATGGGAGTTCTACAAATCCCCCACTGTACCTAAAACGTTTATGTCAAAAGAAGAGATTGAAGAAAACTGTAAACGTTTTGACAACAGAGATTATCCTCTTTTAATAAATCCAGGAATACGTGGCTACGGGGATATCCGCAATTTATTTGGAACCGAAAATGTAAGCCTCATTTTCTATGACGATCCAGAACTGGTGCAGGAAATTACAGACAGAGCCCTTGAGTATGCGCGGAAATACATTTTCCCTCTCATAGAACGTCTTAAACCCGAAATAGTTTTTAAGTGGGAAGATATGTGTTACAACCATGGTATGCTGATATCTCCAGAGCAATTCGACAAATTTTTTGGTCAGGGGTACAGGGAGGTCTGCGATTGTGCCGCTTCAAGCGGGGTAGATATGGTCGCAGTAGATTCAGATGGAAATATAATGGAGCTTACGGAGATATTCAGCCGTTACGGAGTTAATGGACTTTTCCCTTGCAAAGTTAAAGCTAGCAACGACCTTTTCACACTTCGCAAAAAACATCAGAAATTCATTTTTTGCGGTTGGCTTGAGAAAGAAGTGCTAAACGCAGGTAATGCAAATCTTATAGAAAAGGAAATAATGGACAAAGCTATACCTATGATGAAAGAAGGATATTATTTTCCCAACACCGACCACTCTATACAGCCCCTTGCCACTTTTGAAAACCTGTGCAAATTTATGACACTTCTTCACGATATGTGCGGAAACCCTGAAGGAAAATTTCCCAGAATGAACTTAAAGTGAGATAAAAAAAGGAAGTTCAAAGGAAATCAGAACAACATATGGCACTACAACGGTAACCTTATGCCTATAATACTGGGACTTATAGATTTGAGTTTAGAAGGTTTTCAGAGATTCCAGTACAAGCAGGTTCTTACTTGAGTTGTAGCAGCACCCCTAATTCGTTCATAGACACATACTTTTTTCACGAAATAAGAACAATGATAAAGACGAAGATTGCCACGTCGCAATTCCTATGAAAACTATGGAATAAAACGCTCCTCGCAACGCCACAAAAACGGCGACAAGGCGAGGATATAAACAATAGTAGGGGAAAAAACAGATAAAGGAGTTAAAATGGATAAGATAAAGAAGTCTTTTCTTATTGTTTTTTTTCTTCTGTTTAGTTTAACATTGAAAGCAGGGGAATTCCCTATAAGAATCAATGATATATCAGGATTAAATGCTCCTTGGCCTATAATTGCCAGCATACCTTTCCCAGAAGGCGAACTTATAGATTCTTCTTGTATAAGAATAATGAGTGGCGAGAGAGAAGTACCTTCTCAGATAGATGTAACGGCAACCTGGCGCGATGGTAGCATTAGATGGACATTGGCAGGGTTTACAGCATCCCCACAAGGTAATTACAGGGTAGAGTTTGGAAAAGATATCAAAAGAGGTGAATACCCCAACCCATTAAAGGTAACAGAACAAGCCAACGGTGGATTTGAGGTAAACACAGGAGTTGCAATATATAGATTTGATAAAAACCAACTTCTCCCTGAAGAAGGTTGGCTTATTTCCGGTAAAGAGAAAAGGCAGGTATTAAAAAACTCTGGAGCAGGTGCCTATTTGATTGACAATTCCAGAAGAGAAGCAAGAGTATCAGGAGAGGCAGCAGAAATAACAAATGAGGTACTTAAAGAAGGACCTAACCGTTTAGCAATTAAACGTTCTGGCTGGTATGTAACCACCGCCGGCGAGAAACTTGCAAGAGCAGATGTATGGTTTTACTTTACCGCGGGCGTACCTTATATCAAAATAACACACACACTTATATTTACAGAAGATACAAATAAGGTCTGGTTTAAAGATTATGGTCTTGAGTTTAAAACACCTTCCAATCCCGTTGATATATATTCTGCACTCGGAGAAACAACAAATATTGAGGTTAAAAAAACTCCTTTCGAAGGGGCAGATATATATTTTCTACAGGCAGATTATCCTCATTTTGCAGAGAGAACATATAAAGCATTTATAGGAAAAAGAGTAAATAACATAGATACAGTTATCTCAGAAATCAAAACTTTAGGAGACTGGGCTTATGGAGATTATGATAATTTTGGTATAACAGTTGTAATGCCATGGCTTGCAGAAAGGTTTCCTAAAGAAATATCTTTTGGAGAAAAAGGTGCAAGAGCAGTTTTCTGGTCAGGACGCTCAGGCAAAGAGTTAGATTTTCGTGGAAAAACCCTTGTTAAAGACTATTGGCAAACCTGGGCAGAAAAAGGGCTAAGCAGTCCCGGCGTAAAAAAACTTTCTGAGTTTGAAAGTAATGCTCAGGGTTCAGCAAGAACTCACGATATATGGTTTTTACCACACCAGGGTACATATAACCCAGAAAAAGTAAAACAGACAGCAACAACAGCCGCAAGAGCTCCACTTACACTTGCAGACCCTGTATGGCTATGTAGAACAGAAGCAATGGGTTACCCAATGCTCCATAAAGATGTACAAAATTTCCCCCGAGAAGAAGCAATGATATCTGAATGTTGGCAAAGGTATCTGTTGCCATATAAAGCCTTTCCACTTACTGGGTTTATTGGATGGGGCGACTTTACAACCTGGTACTATCAGTCTGTTTCAGGTAGAATAATGCCAACTTTTCATATACTAACTCAAGTAGACCGTTATGGTGTAAGGCGAGAACCGTGGCGTCTTTATGCTCGTAGCGGTGAAAGAACATATTACGACTATGCCCACAAATTTAGCCGTTTCACAGGAGATTGGTACCTAATACACCACTCTGTCCCAAACAATCCTAAAAAACAAGGTAGATTTATGTCTTTTTCTCGTGAAGGTAGCAACCTACCTTTTGTATGGGGACAAACAAGCAGTCTTTATGTTATAAGTGCTGGCGAGATTGGATGCTGGCTTATGGAATATTTCTTAACAGGCGACGAACGCTCTTATGAACTTCTGAAAATGATAAAAGAATCTGTAAAAAAAGATTGGAAAATAAACCAAGCAATACAAGTAAACCAATCAAAAGTTGTAAGAGAACTTGTAACCTTGTCAATAATCGACTGGGATAAAGATATAGTTAATATGGCAAATGAAGTTGCCCATTCAATGTTCGATTTAACAAGCCAAAACGGTATAAAAATGTTTCAAAATAGTTACGGAACAATGTATAAAGACCACCGTACCAGCCACAATACAGCTGAATACTACCTTGAAACAAAAGATGAACTTGCAAAAGAGGCTTTCCTAAAACTTATGGACCAGAGATATCGTTTTGACAGAAGATATAACCCAATCGCTCATAAAAATTATGATGGTTTTACTACCTCTATTGCTTACTGGCTTAGCGGAGATGAACGTTTCCGAAGAGCCGCTGAACAGACCCTTTATGACGCTTTATACTATGTCGAGAAATATTCTATTGAAGACGTTTTATCAAAACTCCCAAAAAACCCTCTCGACTGGAAAAATTTACCCACAAGTTTAACAGAGGTTGATTGGCACAACCCTTTTATAGGATTACCTACTGCTTTAAAATTGGTATCTGAAAAAGGGTGGAGTAACAAAAGAACTCCTTTAGTGATAAAATCAAAGGATACCACTCAAGCAAAAATTTTATTCAACCATAAAAAAGGCACAGAAACAAAACTCAGTTTTTATTTTACTACTTTAAGGCCTGATGTTAAACTTGAAATTTCTAAGTACCCCGACCTACCTAAAAACACCCCCCTAAAAGATGTAAAAATTGAGATTGAGAAGAGAGTTCAGTGGCCTGAACGTCTTGTTTTACAACCTGACGATATCTACCACGCTTATATAACTTTACCAGCTAAAACGCCCAACGGTCTATACTTTCTTTCAACAGGTGGGAGAGAACCTTTCACGTTACTGGATATTACAGGGGCGCAAGCTGCCTTATATTGCCCAGAAGGTTTATGGGCGCCATCAGGCACACCAATACGACGGTCAGGCGAAGGGGCTTACGGGCGAGCAGGTGAAGGTATGCCTATATTTTTTCAGGTACCTGCAAACCTTAAAAATCTTGAAATATATGTATCAAGTTTTGCTTGCATAAAAAGACCTGATGGTTCAGTAGCGGTAAATATTGCTAAAGAAAATACTGGGAAAATAATAATCCCTGTTGAAGGAAAAGGAGGTGTTTGGAGTATAGAACCTTACACACATAATTTCAAAGGTGCAACTTTCTCTGCTTTTTACAAGTTTTTAAATATAGAACCTGTTGTAACATTTGGGTTGCCTAACCTATTTCCAGAAACCTACTCTGCATCTCTAACAATACAAGACACCCCTCAGAAGAAAACTCAAACATTAACAGAGTTTACGAAAGGTATCTCTGGCAAATCAGCAAAACTCACATCTAACAACCAACTTGTTTTTGATACAGGCGAAAAACTTCCGCAAGGTGGGTATACATATTTTCCAGGTATGGTAGGCACAGTAGAGTTTTGGTTTAAACCTGATATTTCTACCAACGAAATAATCCTATTTCCTTTTACTATAAAAGATTTTCCTTTGATTACTGCCCCTCATATAAAGTTTCTCCATAAATACTGGTCAATGGGAGGAGTGAGAAACCTTTTTAGTCGGCTTCAAATTTCTCTCACAACAGACAAAAAAGAGCAATTCGGCGCGGGTCCTGGATATCAAGGCGAATATTTCTTTGATGCAGATAAATGGGTTCACATTGCTTGCACTTGGGATATAATAGATGGCGAGAAAGGAACAGAAGGGGATTTTTCTATTTTTGTTGATGGAACAAAACTCTTATATAAAAGAGCTTCTTATGGTGTTACTCCTTTAACAGGGCAAAACAAAATCAATATTGTGGATGAAAATAAGAATATTTCAATCGGACCTTTTGAAGGATGTATAGATAACCTTAGGTTTTCTGATATTGTTAGATACAATGAAGATTTTATACCTACTAAAGATTGCCCAACAATAGATAAGAACACAAGGGCTATATTTAATTTTGACGACACGTTTACTGGGTATTCTTTTTACTCTAAAAAAAGCATTAAAGTTACTTTAACAGACATAAAGCGATAGGAGGAACTTATGAAGATATTAAAGTATGTAGGATTAATGTTACTACTTCTGGTTTACACCTTGAAAGGCGAAAGTGAAGTAGAAACAAAATGGAAAGAAAGAAAAGAACTTTTAATGAAAGATGCAAGTGTATCAAGATATTATACTTTTGAAGAAGTTACCGATAGTAAAAGCATTGTTAAAGATTTAACAGGTAAAGGTAACGACCTTTCTTTTATGCCCGCTAAAGCCGGGAAAAGAATTATTGACGATTTAAAAGTAGTTGATGGACGTTTCCCAGGCAAGAAAGCCGTACGGTTGGACAGAGGACATTACCAAGGACCAGCTGTTGATATTCCAGACAAATCTTTTACAGCAGAGTGTTGGTTCAGGCAAAGTGGACCAGTAACACAGTACGAGGAGATTAAGTCTAATGTTAACTCTGTCCTATTATCGGGTGCGGGAGGTAGGGGGTGGATACTCGGAGCTAACCACGGACGAGTAAGCAGTATACCGGGAACAACATCTGATGGGAAAAAGAATGTATATTATCAGGCAACCGCAAGAAAAACAAGTATACCCGAAGGAGTATGGCAACATATCGCATTTACCTGGAACGGTCAAGAGGTGATTTTTTATTTCAACGGGCAAATAGCCGCCAAGATAAAGCACGACGGAGATTATAATTTAGCAAATTATCCTTTTAGGGTAGGGTTGAACACCAGAGAAATATTAGATATCGATGAAGTGATAATACATAACAGAGTTTTAAGTAGCGAAGAAATTAAAGAAGCTGGAAGCGGAGTAGAGGGGTTTGCCCTGAACACAATAAAAGCAATTTTTGAAACCGCAGACTCTCTTATCCAAAAGAAAGATTTTAACGGTGCAAGAAAAGAGTATACCAAAATAAAAGATATTAGTGACATAAATTATGGAGAAGCGCTCTCGTTATTTAATATTGCAGAAAGTTATAGATTAGAAAAAAAATACGATTTAGCCAACAAAACTTTTTTAGAAATCTTAAAGATTTCTTCATTAACTCCCCACTATAGAGCATACACTCTTTTTACACAAGCAGAATTGTTTAATCAACAGAATAAATATAACGAAAGCAGGAAGGTGTACCAACAGATACTAAAAACACCCGAAATATCAGAAAACGATACAATGAGAGCAGAGATAGGTATTGGTGATACTTATAGAGGAGAAAAAAAATATATGACTGCAAAAGGAATATACGAAAAACTCCTTAAAGACGTATCTTCAAAATATAATCCTAACGAGATAGATAGATTAAAACTTGTTGACCGGCTTGAATCTATAGACGGATTAAAAGATGGACAGACAGAAATTACAGATAGAGAAAAACGGATAAACTGGGTTAACCTACCTACAAACTCCATATATGTATCACCTGATGGTAAAGATACAAACAAAGGTAGCAAAGATAGTCCTTTTGCTACAATCGAAAGAGCTCAACAAGAGATACGAAAAATCAAAACAGAAGGGTTTCCTCAAAAAGGAATATCTGTATATTTAAGAGGCGGGGAATATTTTATTGAAGATACGATTACTTTTTCAGAAGAAGATTCTGGCACAGATTTCGCTCCCGTTGTTTTTAGGGCTTACCAAGGAGAAGTGCCCCGTATTATTGGTGGTAAGACAGTAAAAGATTTCAAACCTGTAACAGACAAAAAAATACTTGATAGGTTACCAGTTGCAGCAAGAAACAAAGTTTTTGTTGCAGACCTTTCTCAGCAAGGAATAAAAAATTATGGAGTACTAAAAAACAGAGGTACTGGAACAGAGCAGTCTGGAGCAATGGAACTGATTTATAATGGCGAGATAATGCAGATGGCTCGTTGGCCTAACGAAGGTTGGGCAAGGGTTGCTTCTTTGGTTGACCCAAAAGGAGATTACACATTCAGAGACGAACCATACCAGAAAGGTAAATTCAAATACTCTGGAAATCAGCCAGAAAGATGGACAGAAGAGAAAGATGCTTGGCTAAGAGGGTATCTTGGACCTAAAGTACCTTACGTTATAAACCATCTTAAAATTACTTCTATAGACACAAAAGAAAAAATCATATACCTTGCTGACGACCCAAGAACCGCACATGTAAAAGACCCTGCTTATTTTGGCAACAGAATATCCAGAGGAACTCCTTTTTTTGCTTACAATCTATTAAGCGAGATAGATACACCAGGCGAATGGTATATTGATAAAGATACTGGTAAACTCTATTTTTTCCCTCCAAAAGATATAAAAGGTGAAGCAATAGTAACCACCTTAGATAAACCTATAATAGAATTAAAAAACGCATCAAATTTAGTTTTATATGGGTTAACACTTGAGGGTACTTGGCAAAATGGTATACTGGTGTCGGCAGGACGCAATTCTCTTATTGCTGGGTGTGTTGTAAAAAATATAGGGCAGAGTGGTATATATTTAAAGAGCGGTTGGAACCACTCTATTGTTGGGTGTGATATATATGATGTTGGTGATGCTGGTATAATTCTTGCAGATAACACTCAATACAATTTTGGATACGCACAAGCTATTGAGAATAGAAGAAAGTTGGTACCTACTGGGTTTTGTGTTGAAAACAATTTTATTGCCAGAGTTAATAGGTTATCAGGTAGCAGTATGGCAGTACAAATCAGAGGTATTGGACAAAAGGTTAAACATAATATTATCACAGATTCTAACCACTCGGCTATAAGTATTTACGGTAACAACAATATTGTAGAATATAACGATATACACGATGTTGTCGCCCATTCAAGAGAACTTGGGGCTATATATACATGGGACCTTGGGCAACCTTTAACTTTTAGAGGCAATATAATTAAAAACAATTTTGTTCACCATATAACAGGCCATTACTCACCTAACCAGACCCACGGCGTAAGAGCAGTCCATATAGACGGACTCAGTTCAAATTTATCCGTCTGCGGTAACATTTTCTTTAGAACCAACGGTATATCTTCTTCAGCACCTGACTGCAGATTTGAAAACAACATATTTGTGAGTTGTTTTCCAGGAATTTCTCTTGGGAATAGAAGCAATCTTATGGAAGCCAACGGAAAACTTACTACACGTGGAAACAGATTGATTGAGGTTATGAGAAAATTTGAATCTAAAACCCCACCTTGGAACGAAAGATACCCACAACTTAGTAATCTTCTGAATCAAGATAAAAGACCGCTCGGATGGCCTCGAAATATAACTCTTGCAAGAAATATCAACACCGGAGGACCTTTTGTTACATTTGCATCGGGTATTAGGCAAGATAACACTATTTCTGATAACCAAGATGAGATAGACCCTATTTTCCATAATATCAACAGATATGATTTCCGTATGAGACAAGGTTCTCCAGTTTATAACCAGATTAGTTTTGAACCTATACCTTTTGAAAAAATAGGTCTTTACAAAGATGAATTGAGAGCTACCTGGCCTGTAGAAAGAGAGATAGGCAAATACTTTGACTCTTCAAAAGAAACTACTGGTACTACAAAACCTAAGGAACATACCGTCACAAAAAGAACCAACCCAATAAAAATTGATGGTAAACTCCAAAAAGAGGAGTGGTTAAACCTTGATAAGAGTAAAGCTATTGTTATAGATAAATTTTATACAAGAAGCCAAACAGAAGAAGCTACCTGTAAAAGTTACGCTTGGGTTGTATATGACAACCAGTACCTTTATATAGGCATAGAACACACTCCAGACCCTTGGAACGATAGTATGTCGCTCTCTCTTAAAACCTTACCTATTGAGTGGGGAATAACAGAAATATCTGTAGAAGGGCGAGCCGATAGTGATACAGGAGGATGGTGGCTACCAGATATGGAAACAGGACCAATATACATTTTCACAGGGCATCCTAACGGGCAGTTTAGTATAATTGATAGTTATTTCAAACTACCAGAAAATCTCAGAAGCGAACTTGCAAAAAAGGTAGAATATGCTGCCGTTATGAATGATATAAATACTTATAGTTGGAGCGCAGAGTTTAAAATCCCTTTAAATTTAATAAACTTAAAGCCAGTTGAAGACAAATCAACCAGGTTTAATATAGGTGTAAGAAGAAGGAAAAACTGGACTGGATGGATGTATACTGATGGGCGTATATGGCGACTTGAAGGTGGAGGTAAACTCAATTTTATCAAATAAAGACAAAAAATAATAAGGATAAAGACGAGGGTTGCCACGTCATTAGAAGGCATTCCTCGCAATGCCACAAAACGGCAGATAAAAGACATAAAAGAAAGGCGTATGGGGTGTCTACTCACTCCCTTTTTTTGCCCTCTACCCTGGAGGATGTTTGGGGTAGTAAGTCCCTAAGAGTTTGCAGAGAGGTTAATGGGATGAGGTTTATCCGCCGAAGCTTGTATTGTATCGTAGGTGGAGGGGCTTTTAACAAGTTAAGAGAAAACGAAAAACGTAATGATAAAGAATGGGATTCCCCTTGTATGTCATTCCGGACTTGATCCGGAATCTCGTTTTGTACGTTGTGCCTACTATCGACGTGGGTTAAGGGAGAGATCCTGAAACAAGTTCAGGATTACAAATTGGGCGTTGAAGGCAATGCCGATACCCCCATTCCGTCTTACTCAAGTAAAGTGAAAAGGAAAAGGATAAAATGGATTTAAGATTTATTGGACCTGTGTATTTAGGATGGACACTTGGAGCCAGTTATGCTGCAAACATATTTGGTGCGGCTGTATCTTCTTATATGATAAGATATAGAACTGCTGTTATACTGGCTGGAATATTTCTTGTTATTGGCGCATTAACAAACGGGCAAGCTGGTATAAAAACTCTTTCTGGGTTAACCGAACAGACAGGAAATACCGCTTTTATAATATCTTTAGCAGCAGCCCTTACTGTTAATTTAATGATAATATTAAGACTTCCTGTATCCACCTCACAGGCAGTAGTAGGTCCAATAATAGGTATAGGTATTATAAACAAACAGCTACAACTCCAAGGGCTAACAAAAATCTTTATCTGCTGGTTCACAACCCCTATTGGTGCCGGAATAATTGCTATAATTTTTTACTGGTCAATGACAAAGATTTTCAAAAAGGTTAATATACACTTCTTATTATACGACAAAATTATGAGAAACCTACTTATTCTTGCAGGTATCTACGGTGCGTACACTCTCGGCGGTAACAATGTTGCCAACGTAACTGGAGTGTTTTATAAATCCAAAATATTTAATATGAAACAAGCGTTGCTTATAGGTGGAATCAGCACTGGGTTGGGAGCTCTTTTTAACGGCAAAAAAATGATGACAGCGGTAGGGGGAGAAATTATAAAGATTGACGCTTTTTCTGCCTTTATCGCTATTATGTCTCACTCCATAGCCATACATATATACAATAAAATAGGTGTCCCAGTATCTTCTTCTCAAGCAATAGTTGGAGCATTAACAGGGATAGGTGTTTTAAGAGGTATTAAAACAATCAGTTTAGAAAAAGTTGCAAAAATTTTTGCTGGCTGGTTTTTCACTCCAGCAATTGGAATGTGTTTTTGCCTTATATTATACAAAATTTTTCTTGGCTAACCACCATTTTTGATATCAATTATGAAGGAGGCAGTAATGAAAAGTATCTATTTTAATATGCAAGCAAAAGTATATTTTGAAACAGGAGGTATACCAAAATATCTTCCAGAGATAAAACAATACGGTGAAAAGGTTCTTATAGTAACAGGAAGAAAATTTGTTTTTGAAACAGGGCTAATAAAAACAATAACAGATATATGTTCCAAAAACGGCATAGAGGTTGTGTTATACCCAGAAGTCAATCCTGAACCGGATATACCCAACGTTGAAAAAGGTGCAGAAATATGTAGGAAAGAAAAATGTGATTTTGTGCTTGGAGTAGGAGGAGGTAGCCCAATGGATGTTGCAAAAGCAATATCTGTTATTGCAACCAATGGGGGCAAACTTAAAGATTATTTCGGAGAGATGGAATATAAGAGTGAACCTCTACCTATTGTCACCATACCTACCACCTGCGGCACAGGTAGCGAAGTAACAAGGTATGCTGTGATTATGGATAAAGAAGCAAAAACAAAGAAGACCATCAATAGCCACCAGATTATACCAAAACTCTCTATTTTGGACTCTAAAACCTTATCAACCCTTCCTTACCAACTTGTTGTTGCAACAGGTATGGACGCTTTTTCTCATAGTGCAGAGAGTTTTTTATCTCAAAGATCTGACCATATTTCAAAACTTTTTGCCAAAGAAAGTTTAAAACTTTTATGGAAGTATTTACCACAAATAGTAGATGATAAAGATAATCTTAACATAAAAGAAGAGATATTTTTGTCTTCTCTGTTGGCAGGATTCGCAATAAACCGCACCGGAACAATAATAGTACACGGTATGGGGTATTCTCTTACAGTCACAAAAGCAACCCATCACGGAACTGCAAACGCTCTACTTCTACCTTATGTGTTTGAATATCTGCAAGATAACGGGTATTCAGAAGAGTTTACAGAATTAGAAGAAATATGGGGAGAAACTAGCAACCTAAAAGATTTTGTTAAAAATCTTGGACTTCCTTCTCATTTAAAAGAGATAGGAATAACCGATATTGATATAGACAACCTCACCGATTTAAGTGAAATCGGAGCTCAGAGGGCTTCTAAAAATATGAAGGTACCTCTCGGTAAAAAAGAGTATAGAGAAATATTGCTTAAAGCGTTATAAGGGTAAAAAAGTATGTGGTGTCTACTCACTCTGGGACTACGGTGCATACACCTTCTACGCCACAATCTGGCACTCTGAGAACTTACCCTTCTGCACAAAAACGTCTCCGAAGGGTTCAACAGGCTCAGAGTAGGGGAACAAAAGGCTTGAACCTTTTGTTAACAGCCCCCCATTCCGTCTTTTGCAGTTTATCTTGCGAGCTTTACCCGCCGAAGCCAACCTACGCTAAAATACAAGCTTCGGCAGGTATACCTTGGCGTAGGAGGGGCTTCGTAACGTGGCAATCTCGCCG
>JALNXB010000041.1 GCA_023230585.1 bacterium | reverse complement strand
TATGAAAACTATGGAATAAAACGCTCCTCGCAACGCCACAAAACGGCGACAAGGCAAGGATAAAAGTATTTACACTTATTTTATCAAGAGCCGGTATCAGGACTATGTTGTTTTAATAATAAAGGGTCAAATTTAAAATCTTTTGTTTTACTTTTAAATTCTTTTATAACCTTCCTAAGAAGGTTTTTATCTGTAAAAAGATCAAAAGCCGTTCCTGCAAACAATTCTGCTGCTTTCATCATACCTTTATGAGCAAAGGGTAAATTTCCTTGCATTGTAAAATCTCTATTATGGAATGTTGTATTCTGAGATACACAAGCAGTTCCAAATCCTCCAAGTGGAGACAACCAAGAGACAGTCGCTTCATCACTTGAAGCTCGCCCCGGTTCTCCTGCTACAACATTGGTATTTATATTGGTAGAAAATAATGGTTCTTTTCCAAGTGCTTTAATATTTTCTATATCGGAATGACTTATTTTATGAGGTCCAAAGAGTTGAAAGTTATCTCTAATGATTTCTGCTAAAGCCTGGTTAGGTAGAAAATTGTATATGGAAGTAATTTTAGAAACTGTCATTTCTGTCTCTGTAGCAATGGCAGCACCTTTAGCGCACAATATAAGCCGATGTGAAATTTCGTCTACTTGGGCTCTGTTTCTCCCTCTAACATAATACCAGATTTTAGAATACTCAGGAACAACATTTGGAGCTTTACCACCATCACATATTACTGAGTGTATACGAACATTTTCAGGGACGTGCTCTCTTAGGTAGTTAACAGCAACATCCATCAATATTGCGGAGTCAAGCGCACTTCTACCTTTATGAGGGCTACCTGCTGCGTGGGAAGTTCTACCTTTAAATTCAAAAATAAAAGAATCAAGAGCAGCCCCACCAGAAGTTTTAATAGTGTTTCTTGGGGAAGGGTGCCAACATAAACATACATCCATATTTTTAAACCCACCATCTCTTGCCATATACGCTTTACCAACAAGGGTTTCTTCTGCAGGGCAACCCCAATAAACGATTTTACCGGGAATGTTTTTTTCTTCAATAATTTTAGATATTGTTACTGCTCCAACAGCGGGTGCAACCCCAAGAAGGTTATGTCCACATCCGTGTCCATAGGTTCCTTTTTTCTTGCCACAATCAGGTAATGCGTCATATTCTCCGAGCATACCTATAACAGGTCTACCTTTCCCTTTTTCTGCTTTAAAAGCAGTAGGTAGAACCTTGAAAGGCCAAGTAATATTAAACCCGTTTGCTTCGAGATATTGGGCGATTAATTTTGAAGATTCTTTTTCTAATAGAGGCGGTTCGGCAAGTTCCCATATTTTATCAGATAATTTTATAGCAATTTCTTCTTCTTTTTTAGATATTTTCTTTATCAAGGTTTTCTTTTTATTTTTATCCATAATTAATTTTCCTATATATTTATATCTAACCTAATCTAAGAGTATTTGTTAAACATTTACCGGTGTTGGTAAGCAAATTTTTTACACTATCACAAAACAAATGTTTAAAAAAGAGTATATCATTTTAGAAATTATTTCAAATATTGTTTTGGTTAAATATTTATTGAAACCATATTTTTACATATATTAGAAGGCAGAGCCCCCATTCCGTCTTTGCGAGTGTTTCCCCTGTATGTCATTCCGGACTTGATCCGGAATCTCGCTTTTTACGTTGTCCTATTACCAGCGTGGATTAAGTTAGAGATCCTGAAACAAGTTCAGGATGGCAGAGTGTGATGAGCAGAAGGCAAAATTGGTAAGCCGTAGGCGGAAAAGGAATGGGAATAAACAATAGTGTATAGGATAAAGACGAGGATTACCACGTTGCAATCCCACAGAAAGTATTCGGGCTAAGACGCTCCTCGTAAGACAAGCAAAAAGCGTCGGTTAGCACCTCGTAATTCGTTCCTAAACACATACTTTTTTAACGAAATAAAAGACAAAAGCAAAGACATAAAGAAAAAAGCCCCCCTCACCTTGCATCCTCTCCCTCAAGGGGAGAGGCAAATAAGGAAAGATTGTCATTGCGAGCGAATACGAAGCAATCCCCTGAGGTTTGCGAAGTATTCCTCGGGGGTTTGCAACCAAGAGTGGTACAATTTCCTCAGAAATACTGTCGGGACAAGACTCGCTTATACTCTACACAAAATTGATTTTTACGGCAGAAAAGCGTAAAATTAACCTACACATAAAAACATCTTACCAACCCAACCCGTTTTTAATAAGAGGTAAAATAATGGCAAACAATTCTAACATACCAAGAGAAGAGGAACGGGCTGAACTACACCGAACAATCTGGAAGATAGCAAACGACCTTCGTGGTAGTGTTGACGGCTGGGACTTTAAGCAGTACGTTCTGGGTATCCTCTTTTACCGTTTCATAAGTGAGAACCTCATCAACTACATAAACAAAGAAGAGAGGCGTAGTGGCAACAGAGAGTTTGACTATACACAATTATCAGATGAAGATGCTCTCTTTGGCAAAGAAGAGACGGTACTTGAAAAAGGGTTCTATATTTTACCCAGCGAACTTTTTGTTAATGTTTGTGCAAAAGCTCGTACCGACGAGAAACTAAACGAAACCCTTGCCAGAGTGTTCCATAATATAGAAAATTCAGCTATAGGGTTTGATAGTGAAGACGATATAAAAGGGCTCTTTGACGACCTTGATGTCAACTCCAACAAACTTGGTAATACTGTTGAAAAGAGGAACGAAAAACTTGTAAAACTTCTGGATGCGATAGGTGACCTTCAGCTTGGTAATTACTCGGACAACTCAATAGACGCTTTTGGGGATGCTTATGAATTTTTAATGACAATGTACGCTTCCAACGCTGGCAGGTCAGGAGGTGAGTTTTTTACTCCTCAGGAGGTAAGCGAGTTACTTGCTCTGTTGACAACCGCTGGTAAGAAAGAGGTCAACAAGGTATATGACCCTGCCTGCGGGTCGGGTTCGTTACTCCTAAAATTTGCTAAAGTGCTCGGGAAAGAGAATGTAAGGATGGGCTTCTTTGGGCAGGAAATAAATCTAACCACATACAACCTGTGTCGTATCAATATGTTTCTACACGATATAAACTATAACCATTTTAATATCGCACACGGAGATACCCTTACAGACCCCAAACATTGGGACGATATACCCTTTGACGTTATTGTCTCTAATCCGCCTTATGCTATAAAGTGGGCAGGCGATAGTAACCCAATACTTATAAACGACCCCCGCTTTTCACCGGCAGGGGTTCTGGCACCTAAAAGTAAAGCCGACTTTGCCTTTACAATGCATATACTCTCGTGGCTTTCAACTGTTGGTACGGCGGCAATAGTTGAGTTTCCCGGGGTCTTATACCGTGGAGGTGCTGAGCAGAAGATAAGAAAATACCTTGTTGATAACAATTATATAGATACAGTTATACAGCTTCCGTCAAACCTTTTCTTTGGAGTAGGCATTGCTACCTGTATAATTGTACTTAAAAAGAGTAAAAAAGATAATAAGATACTCTTTATTGACGCTTCAGCTGAATTTGTAAAGAGTGGCAACAAGAACAAGCTTGCACCGGAGAATATAAATAAGATTTTGGAAACATTTATCGGGCGGAAAGATAAAGATTATTTTGCAAAAGTTGTTAGCAATAAAGAGATTGAAGATAATGATTATAATATATCTGTATCAAGTTATGTAATTCCTGAAGATACCCGTGAGGTAATAGATATTAAAAAACTCAACAGAGAGATTGCCGGGATAGTTGCAAGACAAAACGAGTTACGTAAAGATATAGATAAGATAGTATCAGAACTGTAAGGGCTTCCTGAAACCCTGCTAGGGTAAACAAGTTCAGGATGACAGGTTGGGGCGTTGGGTGACAGAGTGGGTGCTTGGGGTAACAAGATAGGAAGAAAAAACATGTTAAAGGTTGCGTGAATCAGTTGTTCGGAAATTCCGAACAACTGCCTTTGATGAAAAAGCTACTTCAGAGTACCGCAAGTATAAAGCAAAAAACCTGAGTGAGGTTGAGAAGGCGTATTTGGAAGCAATTAAAAATACTCAGAAAAAATTGGAAAAGAAAAAAATATGAATAAGATTGAAAAACTTCTTGCTGAGATGTGTCCTGACGGAGTGGAGTTTAAGAGTGTGCAAAAATTGCTTGATGAAAAATTGCTTTCAACTATTACTCCACCCAAAAAATTACCAAAGAAAAAGTATAATACGATCGGTAGGTTTCCAATTATTGATCAAGGACAAGACTTTATTGTTGGCTATACAGATGATATAAATGCTTTAATTTCTACTGAAAAGTATATAGTTTTTGGAGATCATACCGAAACAATAAAATATATAGATTTTACTTTTGCACAAGGTGCAGATGGTATAAAAATTATTAAGGTAGATGGTATATTACCTAAATATATTTATTATTCTTTCAATAATTTCTATAAAAAAACTGGAAAATATACAAGGCATTTTAGTTTCTTAAAAAAAATCAAAATCCCAATACCACCGTTGGAGGTACAGGAAGAGATTGTAAGGATTCTTGATAAATTTACAGAGTTGGAGGCAGAGTTGGAGGCAAGGAGGAAGCAGTACGAACACTATCGGGATGAACTTCTGACTTTTGGAGACAAGGTAGAGTGGAAGAAATTGGGTGAATTATTAGATTATGAGCAACCTTCGAAATATATTGTGCGGTCAGTCGAATATAATGAAAATTTTAATATCCCGGTTTTAACTGCTGGGCAAAGTTTTATACTGGGTTACACTAATGAGGAAGATGGAATTTATAAAGCAAGCGAAGAGAATCCAGTAATTATTTTTGACGATTTTACTACATCTTTTCATTGGGTTGCTTTTAATTTCAAGGTCAAATCTTCTGCAATGAAAATTCTTAAACCTAAAATTAACAATGTTGCAACTTTTAAATTTATTTATTACGCAATGAGATGTATACAATATACTTTTAAAGATCATATGCGACATTGGATTTCTAAGTATTCTAAAATCAAAATCCCGGTACCGCCTATATCTGAGCAGGAGAGGATAGTATCTATCCTTGATAAGTTTGATTCTCTTGTAAATAGTATATCTGAAGGGCTTCCTGCGGAGATTGATGCGCGCAGAAAACAGTATGAGTATTATCGGGACAGCTTGTTGACATTTAAACCATTGGGAAAGGAAGATGGAGAGTAATTATAAATTTAAACTTGTAGCAGAAAACCCTCAAAGCACTGTTGTGGCTGAATATACTCCGTTGTACCGAACTGCCAGAACATACCAGAGTGAAGCGGAGCTTGAACGGGTATTTATTGAGCAACTTTCATCTCAAGCTTACGAGTATATATCTATCACCTCTGAAGAAGAGCTTATATCCAACCTAAAAAAACAACTGGAAAAACTTAATAACTACACCTTTTCTGATACCGAATGGGACAGGTTCTTTAAGGCAGAGATATCTAACCCTAACCAGAGTATTGAGGAGAAGACCACTACTATACAGGAAGATTATATAAAAATACTTAAAAAAGATGATGGGACATTTAAGAATATTTATCTCCTTAATAAAGAGCATATCCACGAAAATACCCTTCAGGTTATCAACCAGTATACTTCTGAAGGGCTAAAAGTCAACAGGTACGATGTAACTATTCTTGTTAACGGGTTGCCTCTTGTGCATATTGAGCTTAAACGGCGTGGGGTTGATATTCAGGAAGCGTTCAACCAGATTAACAGGTACCAGAGGGAGAGTTTCTGGGCTGGGACAGGTCTTTTTGAGTATGTACAGATTTTTGTTATTTCAAACGGGACCTATACCAAATATTATAGTAATACTACCCGTTCTCAGCATATCAGGGAGTTGAGGGAAGGTTCAGTCAAAAGAGGGAAACGGTCAAGTAACAGTTTTGAGTTTACCAGCTGGTGGGCTGACTCTACCAACAAAACAATCCCTGATATTGTTGATTTTACTAAAACTTTTTTTGCCAAACATACACTCCTTAATGTTCTGGTCAAATATTGTGTTTTTACTTCTGAAAAACAGCTTCTTGTTATGCGTCCTTACCAGATTGTTGCAACTGAAAAGATTTTGAATAAAATCAATATCAGTACCAACTACAAAAAATGGGGGACCACAGATGCAGGCGGGTTTATATGGCATACTACAGGTTCAGGTAAAACACTTACAAGTTTTAAGACAGCCCAGCTGGTAAGTAAACTTCCCTATGTTGACAAGGTATTGTTTGTTGTTGACCGTAAAGACCTTGATTACCAGACGATGTGCGAATATGATAAGTTTCAAAAAGGGGCAGCCAACAGTAATACCAGTACTGCTATATTGAAACGGCAACTTGAAGATTCGTCGTCACGGATTATTATTACTACCATACAGAAACTCGACAGGTTTATAAGTTTTAATAGAGGGCATACAATCTTTGACGGGCATATTGTTCTGATTTTTGATGAGTGTCACCGCTCACAGTTTGGTGAGATGCATTCTGCCATAACAAAAGCGTTTAATAAATATCATCTCTTCGGGTTCACAGGGACTCCTATATTTGCAGAGAACGCTCCTTCCGGAGGTAAACCTGAGTTAAAGACAACTGAGCAGGCGTTTGGAGAAAAATTACATTCTTATACTATTGTTGACGCTATCTCAGACAGAAATGTTTTACCCTTTAAGGTTGATTATGTTTCTACAATGAAGGAAGCGGAAGATATTAAAGATGAAGAGGTCTTTGATATAGACAGGGAAGCTGTCCTTATGGCGTCTGAACGGCTTTCTAAGGTTGTTGGATATATCCTTGACCATTTTGACCAGAAGACCAAAAGAAATAGTTTTTATAAACTTAAAGATAGACGTCTTGCCGGGTTCAACTCTATCTTTGCGGTCTCTTCTATTGAGGTGGCAAAAAGGTATTATGCAGAGTTTAAGAAACAACTAAAAGATGTTGCCAGCGACAGAAGGTTGAAGGTTGCCCTTATATATAGTTTTGGTGTTAATGAGATGGAGAGTGACGGTGTGGTAGATGAAAATTCAGAGGATACCAGCGGGCTTGACCAGAGTTCAAGAGATTTTCTTGATGATGCTATCAAGGACTATAATAAGATGTTTGGGACTTCTTACGATACAACTTCTTTAAAATTTCAGAACTATTATAAAGATGTTAGTTACAGAGTGAAAAACAGGGAAGTAGATATTCTGCTTGTGGTAAACATGTTTTTGACGGGTTTTGACGCAACAACTTTGAATACCCTCTGGCTGGATAAGAACCTTCGTCTCCACGGGTTGATGCAGGCGTTTTCCAGAACCAACCGTATATTAAATAGTATCAAGACGTTTGGGAATATTGTCTGTTTCAGAAACCTTGAGGAAGCTACCAACAACTCTATTGCTCTATTTGGTGATAAGGAAGCCAGCGGGATTGTCCTGTTAAAATCTTATAAAGAGTATTATAACGGGTACTGGGAAGGTAATAAAAAAATTCAAGGATATAAAGAGCTGGTTGAGGAGTTATTAAAAAAGTTTCCTCTTGGGGTTCCTATAACTAAAGAGAAAGACCAGAAATATTTTATAATGTTGTACGGGAAGATTTTGAAGATGAGAAATATCCTTACTGCTTTTGATGAGTTTTACGGTAACGAACTTTTATCTCCAAGGGATATTCAGGATTACCATTCTGCCTATATAGACCTTTATAACGAGTTTCGTAAGAAGAAAGATGGCGAGAAAGAAGATGTTACCGACGATATTATATTTGAGATGGAGTTGATAAAGCAGGTTGAAATAAATATAGATTATATTTTAAACCTTGTTAAAAAATATCACGAAGACCATATTAAAAATAAGGAGCTTCTTGTTGATATTGATAAAGCGATAGGTTCGAGTGTTGAGCTTAGGAATAAGAGAGAGCTTATAAACCAGTTTATTA
The DNA here is from genome assembly GCA_023230585.1 of bacterium. NCBI lineage: Bacteria > bacterium. The sequence goes on along the minus strand of JALNXB010000041.1, from coordinate 8,087 downwards.
ACTCTCTGGACGCCCATTCTGTTGTTGATGAAGAATGGCTTAAATATGTTAAGAAGAAAAAACTTGAGGAACTTGAGGAGATAATTAAGGAAGAAGCCCTTAACTCGGGCGAAACATACAAGTTTATAAGAAATTCGTTTAAGGACGGCAGTATTGCAACAACAGGTACCTCCCTGACAAAGGTGTTACCTTCTATGAGCCGTTTTTCTCCGGGTGGCGAGAGGGCAAAAAAACGGGAGACGGTTCTGGCTAAATTGATACAGTTTTTTGAGAAGTTTTTTGATATATCCAGCGGTAAGTTTTAAAAAACGGAGATTGCAACGTCGCAATTCCTCTAAAAACCTTCGGAATTAAACACTCCTCGCAATAACAAGCATAGGGAAACAGGAGAAAAGAAGTAGAGTAGGGGGTATTACCAATTAGCTCCGGCGGTAGGATTCGAACCTACAACCTTGCGGTTAACAGCCGCTTGCTCCACCATTGAGCTACGCCGGAATTAAATTATAAAATGTAATTATACCACTTTCAAAAAAAAAATACAAATTATTTTTTACAGGTTGAACAACTTGTTGGTGGTGCTGAGCAAGTTGAACACGATGACGAAGATGTTGAAGATGAAGCAATGCCTTGCTGTTCTTCTCTTTCTCTCTTTTTGTAATTCTCGCTTCTATGTTCTGTGGTATAAAAACCAACCCCTTTAAAAATAATCCCTCCACCAGCCCCTATTAATCTTTTTACTTTTCCTTTACATTTAGGGCATTTTGAGATAGGGTCATCACTCATCTTTTGAAATTTTTCAAAATTGTGTCCACATTTTTCACATTCATACTCATACGTTGGCATTTTAATCCTCCATTAAAAATAAAAACAGACTATATAAAAATAACCTTAAATTTTGTAAATGTCAAGGTTTGTTAAAAGATACTTTAAGATAATATAATATTTGTTTGTTTTTACCCATATTAAAACAGGGTATCTACAAAAAAAGAAGCGGTTTCTTCTATAACTGTTTTTTCAGAAAATTCACTCTTAAAAGTATGTCCACCTTCGTCTAATACAAGCAATTGCGGCATTAACGCTTTCTTATGAAAATATTTAAAGTAGGCAAGAGGATGTTCCATTGTAAGCACTTGATCGTCTTTTGTGTGAATTATTAGAACGTTGTTCTTATAATCTTTAGCGTTTTCAAGAGGATTAATCTGTTTTGTGCTTTTTAAGAACTCGTTGCCTATATAAAGTCCTTTATCAGGAAAATATGCCTTCCCTTTGGTTAAAAGGTTTTTTTTAGTTTCTGGAGTTAATTCTACTCTATCTGCAACGGTTCCAGGAAAAGCTAAGGGCGACCATAGAACCTGAGATTTTAAATTGAATAATGTGGCAAGATGAGTAGAAATAACTGCTCCCATAGATAGTCCAAGCGCGCCTATTTTTTTAGGGTCAAAAAGATTTTTGGAAGAAAGAAATTTGACAACGTTTTCTCCATCTTTGATTTGTGTTTTCAAAGTCATCTTTTCAAAACTACCTTCGCTATCTCCTGAGCCCATAAAATCAAAACGTAGTGAAGATATATTTTTTTTAACTAAAAACCTTGCAGTTTTGGTAAATATAAAATGGCTCTCTGATTTAGTGCCTGTAAAACCGTGGCACATAATTACCAATGGACAGGGTACTGTCTGATTATTTGGTGTAGTTAAAATACCTACTAAATTATATCTACCGCTTTTTATAGTAACAAATTGTTCCATTTTTTCTCTTCTGAATCTTGTTTTAAAACATTATAACAATCTAAACATTATACCATTTTCTTTACCTTTATTCCATTTTTTCTCTTTTTTGACAAAACATTATTTTTGTAGGATAATAGTTTTATTAACCAAAGAGAGGGGAGAAATAATAATGCAAAAGGAACGGCTACGAGATAGGAAGGAAAGATTTACAATAAACAAGAAGGGGACTCTTGAAGATAATATAAAAAAACTTGAATCAGAACTTGAAGTTACTTCATCGGGTGCGCCAAAGGTATATGATAAAATAGAAGATTACGAAAAAGCAAAACTGAAAGAAGAGAAAAAACGAGAGCAACAAACAGAAGTCGAAGAAGAGACTATACCTCCTGAACCAACCTATACGCCCCCTGTAAGTCGACCTTCGTACAGTTACAGCCAAAGTAGCCAACAAGATAGAGGTAAATCTGTATTTAAAAATTCAAAGTTTTATATAACTATTATTGTTATTATTGTTGCAGGGTTAGCGCTAACAAAAGCTCCTATTTTTCAGTACTTAACACCGTTTAGACACGATAAAGATTTTCCTCATATTCAGGTAGCTTTTAAATATTATAATAATCTATTAGGGAAACAGAAAAAACAAGCAACAATATTAAAAGATGATGTAAAAACAGTATTGGTGCCAATCCCTATGCAACAATGGGTTAACCTTGATGCTAACAAAAAGCAGATAGTTTTGAACGAGTATTTTGGTAGTGAAGATTGAGCAGAAGACGGAATGGGGGGGCTGTTAACAAAAGGTTCACCCTTTTGTTCTTCTAATCGCCCATTTTATGCCCAAACACCCAATTTTGTCATCCTGAACTTGTTTCAGGATCTCTAACTTAATCCACGCTGGTAAAAGGCACAACGTAAAAAAACGAGATTCCGGATCAAGTCCGGAATGACATGAATGGGGAGTCTAATTTTTTATCCTTACGTCTTTCGTTTTTTCTTAGCCTGCTAACTACACCCCTCACCCTTAATCCCTCTCCCTCAAGGGTAGAGGGCAAGAGAGGTGCATTCCTTTTCCGCCTTCGGCGAGATTGCCACGCTAATAGGCGCTCGCAAAGACGGAATGGGGAAGTAACGTATAAAAACAAAAGCATAAAGCCCCTCCACCTACGCCAAGGTATACCTACCGAAGCTTGTCTTTTAGCGTAGGTTGGCTTCGGCGGATAAACCTCATCCCATTAAACTCTCTGCAACCCCTTGGGGACTTACTACTCCAAACACTCCAAGGGGAGAAGGCAAGAGAGGTGCATTCCTTTTCCGCCTAACGGCGAGATTGCCACGCCAAAAAACGGCTCGCAAAAGACGGAATGGGAAAGTAACGTATAAAAACAAAAGCATACCCCCCCATACGCCTTTCTTTTATGTCTTTATCCTATACATTATTGTTTGTGTTCCATATAAAAATCAGGGCTCTCCATAGAAAAGAATGTAGGCATATTTTCTACTTTTACTTTACCGGGGTTAATACTTTCAAAACTCCATAGACCTGGTTTATCTTTAGGTATCTCTACCCATCCAAACGCTTCTACACCTTTTTCATACAATTCTCCCGCAGGCGTAAATAGGTTTGTTTCTCTCTCAAAAAATATTCTACCTTTCTCAGTTCCTTCTGGAACATTAAAGAATACTTTTGCAGGTGGATTCATTATAGGAGGTTTCCAACCTTCAGGCGCATAAAGAGCAAGAGGAATATGTTTATCTGTAAATATTGAGTACTCACCACTATTTACAATTTCAAGTTCATAATCACCACCGGGAGCATCTTTTGGAATACGTACTTTTGTTACACCAAAACTCTTCTCTTCAATTGAATGTAGGTCGTGCCCCATCCATATATACCTTAAGACTGTATGGGGTTTTAAAATAACCGAGTTGCCTATCACCCAAGGTTTTTTTATACCGTTTTCTTCTCTACCTTTAAAATGTTCAACAGATGCACTCTCTTCTTTTTTAAGAATAATCTCTGTAGATGTTTCATCTTTTCCCATAGGTGCATAATGCCCGGGAGATTTTATTTCGCCTGGTTTTTTAAAGAATACTTTTATGGAAGGTGTATCAACCCCAAAAGATATATAAGAAGATTTTTCATCATCTTTTGTTCGTTCAAGAACATCCATAGCCATAGGTAACCCTTTAAAATATCTTGGTATCTGAGAGACACAGGTCAACCTCATTTTCCCTTCAGCAACGTTTGTTAGCCGGTCACCAACAAGCCGACGTCTCCCATAATCAAACCTTGCTACAACAGAAGGCAACCTTGTCTCTTCCCATAAGAAGTACCCCATTATTCCAGTTGAGCGATTTTGATGAGGAGCTTTTGGAGGGTTGATTGCCTCTTTATCCCAGTTGTATTCAGCAATTGCTTTAGCCATATTGTAGAACAATCTATCCCCAAAAAGGTTATATAGTTCTACAAAAACATCTCCGTCTGTCTCCATTTTATATGTAGAACTTCTATGAGGGCGAGCTTTACTCAAAAGAACTGGGCTTTCTGGGTCATAAATATGCTGGTCTATTATCTCATATATCAACTCTTTTAGTCTTGGGTCCCAACTAAACTCATACGCCTGAGCGATATGTCTAACAGCAAGAATAACACGCCAATGGTTCTTAGAAACTGTTAGGTTCTCTTTTATTGCTTGAGCAAAATTTGACATTATATCTCCAGCTCGCCTTGAACCAGTAATATAATAATCAAGAAGTAGTTGGTCGTAGTTCACAACTGTCGCCTCTTCGTAGTTGTCTGCCTCCGTCTCCCAATATAAAGGTAAATCGGCTTTGCGGGTTCTTTCTGAAAGAGTTCCAGGACCTCCTGAACCGCCCAGGAGAAGTCCAGGGATTTTGTTAGAAGATTTCCAATGAGCGATATTGTTATCTAAAAAAGCCCTATTTGCTCCTTGCGCAAACTCTCTTATCCAACGGTCAGATGAACGTGCATATAGGTACCAACTATCTGAACGTATTGTATAACTTCCACTACGCCAAGAATGGATAATCCAATGAGGGCCAGCGTTATAATCTATAAACCCTCCAACAGGTCCGCCTAAACCATTAACTACTTTGCCCCAGAACAGGTTGTTTATAAGGTTCTCTTCGTTTGGATATTTTTCTCTATCTCTCGGATAAAATGGACCCAACGCCTTAGTTTCTCTTATCCAAAAAGGGTCGATATGAGCAAAAACCTCTTTTGAGTGAAGAAAACTCATCTCTGATGGGTTGTTATTACTACCGATAGGAGATATAAGTATGCTATGAGTTTTTGCCCATCCTATTGCGTTACTTTTATGTTTCGCAATAAAGGTAAGATATTTTTCAAGACGTTCATGCGGAATTTCCTTATAAGATTCCACTTTTTCTATTGGTAACATCCTCCAATTTTTCATTAAAGATTCCATCCTAAAATCGAGTTCTTTACCCGACTGTGAACTGAACAACTTAAAATTCAATCTATCACCAGCTATTTCAATCTCTTTAGGATGTTGAGAAGCGGTATCTTTGCAGGATAACAAAAATCCGCCGTTGGTGCCAACAAGAGCTGTCCAATCACCTATCTTGTCTCCTTTTAAAAGAGATTTACCACTATTTTTTTCGGTAACTTCAAAACTATCTTTACCGTGCAATTGAGGATACCACGCACTAACATAATTTTTTTCTCTGTTCCATCTTGGAATATTTAAAGGTTTTAAACCGAGAGAAACCCCTTCTTTTTGGAGTACACTTACTATTTCTTTACCTGATAGTGATACGGAAAATTTCTTCTCTATATCTTTTTTTTCTATTTTTTGTCTTTCAGTTTTTGGGTTTGAAGCGCCCCCTGAACCGCCCGGTTCATAATCAACTTTTCCGACTGAGTATTCGTCTTTTTCTGAAAATAATCCAAGGAGAGCATTGGGGTTGGTACCCGGCAAAACCTCAAACTCCCATCCTACATCTTTAAACCAAATTTCATTTGTATCTCTTGTTAGTAACAAGGTATGTACAAGTTCTGTTTCTGGCCTGCCAGCAGAAAACTTAAATCTTGTAATATGTCTGGCTGTCTCTTCTCCTTCTGCTGTTCTATAAACGCCTTCTATTTTTATTACTGAAGAGACAGGTCCTTTGGATTCAAGTTTTATTATAGAATCTTTCGCAGAAGCTTTAGACAACCTGTTTTTCTGGTCAATTAGGTAAAGTCCTCGAAATTTTCCTTCTTTTGCAATAACTTTTCCGTTCAGACGTATCTCTTTCAATAGTGCTCCGTCTTTACCAACAACATATTCTGCTACACCTGTGTTAACACGATACTCTTCTTTATCCTTTTCAACCTTTAAAGTGGGCGACAAAAGAGTTGAAGATTTATCTTTTGCTGGTTCTACAAATACCTGGTCACCTGTTTTACCGGAAACAAGAGTATCAACCCACAACCATTTAATAGAACCTTCTTCTGCCCACCTACCCGCGACTTCAAACTGTGAAGGTATTTCCTTACCTTTTAAATCAACCACCTTAAAACCTGCCTCATCCCACGCAGCACCACGAGGTAAAGGTAACCCAAAGGTTACAGGATATTTTTCAACAGAGTTTATACCGTCAGGGATATCTAATTTAACAGGTATTTTTGTAGTTGAAGCCAGTGGTTTTATAGGTTCTGATGAAACCCAAACTTCGCTCACCCCAAGAAGTTTATTGTTTGCACCTCGCCACTCAATATGAAGGAATGCTCCATCAATTTTCAAAGACCTTATATCCAACCTTACAAGTGCGCTTGGAGCAGATACTGAGTTTTTTACTTCCAACAAAGGTTTCTCTGAAATATCTCTTACCTTTACAATAAGATTAGTCTTGTCGAGGGGATTGATTTCCGTATTAAATTTTACCAGTATATCCAGCCATCTCTCTCCAGAATCAATCTTTTCTTTACCTGTATAAATTTTCAAGCCACCGCTACTGAATGCAGTTGGAGTTTCGTCCCATAAAAGGACTTGGGCAAGATTTGAAAATTCTATTTTTAGCATTTTGTTACTCCCCATACCTATCGAAGAAAAGCATATAAAAAATAGTATAAGAAGGTGTACGAAATTCTTTTGAATTCTTTTAAAACATTTAGTATTGTTACACATTTCTCCTCCTTTCTTTTTAGTTTCTCATCATTTTTTAGCGCAACCTTTAAACATTATGTATGTTGTTCCCATTATATTACCATTAAAAAAAGGTAGGGGACATTTATTTTTCTAACTCAACCTTATTTTCAAGTATACCTACACCTTTTATATCTACCTCAACGATATCGCCTTGCCTTAAAAAAACCTGCGGTGTTCTTGCAACCCCCACTCCAGAAGGGGTGCCTGTCATTATTAGGGTTCCCGGCAGAAGGGTCATCTGGCGTGAAAGATATGAAACTATTTCTGGAATATCAAAAATCAATTCTGATGTGTTAGATTTTTGCATAACTTTACCGTTCAACCTTGTCTCTATTTCAAGATTATCTGGCTCAATATCTGTTACAATATAAGGACCTATTGGTGCAAAAGTGTCAAAAGATTTTCCTCTTGCCCACTGTTTATCCAATTTTTTCTGGCAATCTCTTGCACTAACATCGTTACCACAAGTGTACCCAAGTATATAGTTCTTTACTTCATTTTTAGATATATGTTTTGCTTTCTTACCTATAACTATAACAAGTTCTGCTTCATAATCAACAAAATCAGGAGCTTCCTTAGGAAGTAAAATTGGTTGTTTATGCCCAGTAAGAGATGTTATTGCTTTTATAAAAATAACAGGGGCTGTAGGTATAGAAAAATCGCTCTCTTTTGCATGTAAAATATAGTTGAGCCCAAGAGCAATTATAGAGGGCGCATTTATTGGAGGTAAAAAAACTTTTACGTCTTTGATATTTACTGTTTTATCAGTTCTAACAATCTTTTCACTTAAAGGAGTACCTTCAATAATTGTAATTAAATCGTCTTCTAAAATACCATAGTTTCCTTGCTGTTCTGTTGCTTCTGATATTATTCTTACGTACTTCATTATCTTTCTCCTTCTATAAAATGTTAATTTTCTTTGTTGTTCTGTGTTTCGTTTGCTTTTTTTTATTAGTTTACCATACTGAACTTATTTTAGTAACCTTGCCTTGTCGCCGTTTTGTGGCGTTGCGAGGAGCGTTTAATTCCTATAGTTTTCATAGGAATTGCGACGTGGTAATCCTGTCTTTATCCTTGCCTTTTTCTTTTCTTTCGTTAAAAAAGTATGTGTCTATGAACGAATTACGAGGTGCTACTACAACTCAAGCAAGAATCGGGCTGTTAACAAAAGGTTCAAGCCTTTTGT